>JABJBS010000058.1 GCA_018668695.1 Deltaproteobacteria bacterium | reverse complement strand
GGGACGCGTCCCTTGATAACGACTCGGCTACTTCTCTTTAAAGTTTCACGAGACCACCAAAAAATACGAACCCCAACATTTACTGGAAGGTCGGCACTCCCATCGCCAGAGTGAGCGAAAAAGCACTCCTTTTAAAACTATTTAAGAAGCTTAGTTTGAACGAAAGATTCATAGTCTACCCTTTATGAGAATTATCTATTTTACAATCTCGAGCTGCGCTTCAAGTCGTGACTGATACACCTCGTGATGGGTAAAGAATTTCTGACAAGTGTTGCGAACGCCGCTCTAACACTCAGCTTCCCAACCAAGCTTTCAGAGAGGGGAAAGCCATCGTTCGGAGAACCTACTTTTGCTGCAAGATCATGTTTTAGATGTGGTTGGTTAATTGCATGGCACCGTTTAGGGTGATCTCATTTTGCACTGGTTTTAATGGCAAACTGAGTATATTGAATAGACTCACCTTCAAGCTCTTCTTTTCGTGACAGGGGTTAACAAGATAACCAAAGTAAACCACCCATCCCAATAGATAAGTCGTTCACCATCAATCAAATGATACTTTCTGAGGTGAACAAGAAGGTCTTCGATGTCTTTAAGGAATGCGCTCAGGCAAAAACAAATTGAAGCCTAATCAATGCAGAGATACTTGCCGGTGCAGGTTTACCACTAAAAAAATAACCTTGAACCAAACGAATGCACACCAATTCTCTGTAGCAACAAGAATCCTCCCGAAGAGCACCTCAAGTGTCGGCCGCGGGAAATTGTTCATTTTAAAAACAGTATCGTTTAATCTCGTCGACGAGAAATCGGTGACCTTTACGGCGCCCCTTTTTTTCCGCGGAAATCAATTAGAATCACTGCGTAGCATACGAAAAAGTCAGGGGTGCCCGAAGTTGATTGTAGTCTGGGTTATCGATGGCCGTCTTAATCTCGGAGCTCAATTTGGTTTCAAGTAGAGTTCTATTTTGCGGAAACCCAATTCCAAACCAACCCGGCGTCATTCCGGCTCGGAGCACAACAACCTGCTGGTAAAACTCGGTGATATCACAACTGGGGTTGGAGCAATCGCCTCCTTCAGAGGGCCTTCCAGGACAGCTGTTTTCGGGGTGCTGCCACCAATCACATTGGGCAGTTTGGGTTTCTTTCGCAATCACGGAATTCCAATTGTTGACACCAAAGATGTTTGGGTAAGCAACTCCATATCCAAATTGCGTGAACGCATGAACAACCTCCTCAACCATCACTGCCTTCGCGTGATCATCCGGCCCAGACTCAGAAAACGACCCGAGCCACCATCGGGGAATCATAATTCCATAAGATTGGAGAGCTTCTCCAAGGTTATCTTCGACACCTGAACTCCAGCTGGATTCGTCCGTAGGCATCGGCAACCAGACATTTTTTCCATTTTGCATTAACTCAAGTACCGCAGGGTCGTTCGCTATCCCGTCCATATCCGGATCGAGAAGCTCCGCAACAATCTTTGCTACCATAGCCACGTATGTATCGGGAACCTCCGACGATGCCCCGATAATAACTCCAAAGGGCGAGGCACATTTCGTTAGACCAGCTTCTATTAAATGGGCCGCCCATCCTTCCGGCAAGCCGCTATCACCTGAATCACAGGCTACAGGAGCTAGCATGACCGAGCTGATAGAATTTGTTGGTTGAGGAATTTCCGAATCTGTCGTGGCCGCCGTGGCACTATCCTCTTTTACGCAGCTTACTGAGACAAACGACATTGCTAAAATGAGGATACATGTGTCTCGCATCATTCACTCCCAACTTCAGTTAAAGGCAACTAACTCCCTAATTAGGCCGTCGCGTGTATCAACAAGAGTCCTTTTCAACTTTAAACTTCCACTTAAAAACATCCACCTAGATTCGTCACTCTTAAGTCATAAGACCAAACTAAGGTCTTTGTCTCATAATCTAATCCACCTTGAATGTTGCTTAAATTGTTTTGGCAAGCCGCATCACCAAACTCAAGTCCGCCGCTGCTTAGAGAATTGTCCGAGAGTGGAATCGCTAATTCTTGGAAGCCCACAGTGATAGTTAAGACATCGCCAGCGCGCTCGACTGTTGCGGTTTCTGAACCCTGACCGTTTTGTCCACCTGGGCATGTATTCTCCGCGATTGTTTGGACAACAGGCGCCATCATAATCTTAAAGTCAGAGCCATTGTCTCCCATGCATGAGTCGAAATTACAGTCGTCGTCAAAGATACTCGACAAATCGTGGGAGAAAGAGACCTTTGCTCCACATTCTGTATCGCCAGCTTCACCGCACCCCCAAAGGCAACCTAGAAACCCTGCGAATGCCCAAATAGAAACCTTATGACTCATGGTCTTCTCCTCTTGCCCGAAAAAAGGTGATGTGTATCGAGCTCTAACGAATCGGGCAGTTTCCATTAACGGTGAAGAACCACTGAAGATATAGGCTTCACTCTAGCTCATGTGTCGAGCTTCATAGGGCCAAACCAAAGCTCAGGTTTAGGGCCCAGATCACCGGTATGCCCAGTCACCTTGAGAAAGAACTCTTTTGCATCTTGGTTCACAAATGCCGTTCGCTCCGGATAATCAATTTGCGTCTGGTCCTCTAGAATGAAAGCGTAAGTCTTCTCCAGCAAGAGCGGCTTAAGATTGTCCACACACGGAGTTTCCCTCAAAGGAACACCCTTGAACGTACCAAGGTCCAACTTGGACATAGCATCTTCGACCTTCATCGCTAGAGCTTGGTTGGACATCCCACCAGCTAGACTTGAATTGACTACCCCTGAATTTCCATCAACTTTCATTATTTCCCCCAGTCAACCGCGCATCCCCTGACGTCGGCTTACTCAAAGCTTAACAAAGCACCGCCTTAGAGACAGTAATAATATCTCCACTGGTTAAAAAATAACCCGGGCGGCATATTGTATCAGTGCTTTAACTCTACTCTGGTTGAATTTGTAGGCTGGTGTGGGGGAAACAGCGAATCAGCCTAGCCCCATCAGCTAAGGTCACAGCCCTGCCCTTATTCATTGACTTGTCTTCCAAAGCGTAAAATGGTCCATCCGGAACCTTATTAGCTAAACAAGTGAGTTGAGCCGATGCTAAGACACATTCTTATCTTTACCGTCATGTTCCTCTGCCTAGGAGCCTGCACCAGCGTTCGGCACCTCGAAGTAAAGACTGTCGGACAGAGCCTTGATAAGACAAACATCGCTGCCAACGTTCTATTGACTCAGATGCGCGACGACCTGCAACGCAAACTCATGGCGCTCCATTCCCTAAAAAGACAAGGCGCAAAAATGACCGCCCCTCCGTATGCACAACTCAAGGTCATTCTCGCCCCCCTGAAAACCTACACCCTAAACGGCGAAACCAGCACGAAACAATTGCTGGAAATACAATCTCAATTTCAAACAATGGCTCAGGGGAAGAATACGATTTCTTCCAAAAACTCTAACTACGCTCGCGTTAATCAGTTGCGTAAACGCGCAGAAGCGTTGGTATCCACCTTGGAGGATACCGTCGACGATTATGAAGAAGCCGCAGAGGACGTCGAAAATTTTATGGCCTTGAGTCAAATCAATGAAATAGACGTTTTAAAAACCAAGGTTCAACTTAACCGCTTCCTAATAAAACTCGACGCCAATATCAGTCTGGTCCGCAGCCGAGGGTCCATGGTCCAGGCCCATGCGCTAGGCAAGAGCCGCGCCATGTATCAACAAATGAGTAAACTACTTGCACTCATAGAAAGTGAAAGAGTCGAAGTGTCTAAAATCATTTCGCGATTCAGTAGAGAGGCGAACAAGCAAACAAAGCTATGGATAGGCCCAGGCTTATTCACCTTTGAGATTATGCGTAAGTGCGAGAAGCAGGCTCATAATATTGGAAAAATTGGAGACGCAATATCGAAGCAGGCAGCGCTTCTTGAGCAATAAAGTCTAATCAACATCTAAGCGGCAACACGTTTACGCATCTCATCTACGCCCCGGGAAACATCCTCAGGGTGGCGTATGGCAATGGATGCCTGTGACCCATCCACCATTCGGACTTCGAAGCCTGGTTCAAGAAATCGTAGGATTTCGATATCCTAAATTACACAGATAAAAAGATGAAGCTTATTGAGATTATGAGTGCCCCCTTTTACGGGGTCTATCAGAGTCGTTCGAAGTCCGAGGGAGCCCTGTTCTTATTCGGTTGAGGCGCCTCATAACCGCAACCTATCGCAGAATCATCGAATTCGTCCCCCGGTTTTATTCCTTGGAAGAGTCTGCGAGTCATTACAAGGAGAGACCGCGTCTAGCAAAATGCCAATAATAGGACCAAGAACATGCAAGCTTACTGCAAATGCAAGTCGCTTGCGTTAAATGCAGGCAATAAAGCAAATCCAGCCAAAAAGGCTGTATCAACTAGGCTATGGAGATAGATACCCATGAAGAAACTCAACAAGCTCATTTTGGTCGCGCTTCTGCAATCACTCGTTCTCGTAGGCTGTGGCGACGATGTCGGTCACGACGACCACGACCATGATGACCACGAAGGCCATGATCACGATCCAAATGAGGTAATGACTACTCTTAAACTTACGTTTACCGCAAACAGTGATGGCAGCAGCTTTGTAGCTTCTTGGGCAGACCCTGAAAACGACGGCAGCCCAGTCATCGATGACATCACTCTAACCAACGGTGAAACCTACACCGTTACCTTTGGAGTGTTAAACGAACTCGAAGACCCAGCGGAAGACATTACACCTGAAATCACTGATGAAAAGGACGAGCACCAGGTGTTTTTCACAGGCTCGGCAGTTGAAGGGCCAGCACATACATCTAATCCAGATGCAGTGGTAGAGCATGTCTACGAAGATTCCGACAACAACGGCTTCCCAATTGGCCTTACCAACTCGTTTCTCGCCACGGTGAATGGGACGGGCGTCCTCAGCGTTCTTCTTCGCCATATGCCACCAGTTAACGGCGAGGCTGTTAAAACGGGTACATTGGCGCAGGTCATGGATTCAGGAAGTGCAACAGACCTACCGGGATCCACCGACATCAACGTCGATTTCAATGTAACCGTTGAATAGAACTCTTTCAAATCCCGTTAATCTACTGGCGACAATTCTACTGTGTCGCTCACTGATTAACTTCCAGCCAACAACCATCCGTATCGCCGGATAACTTTTGCAACGTGCGGCCCTAATCTCAACCTTGTTGAGAGGCAGGCTGCACGCAATTGGAGCGTTAAAAGTAATGATGACCGGCGTCGTGTTTGTGTCTTACCTCGGAATGCTAGCCTCCACAGAATGCCATGGCATTGCTTCGGGTCGGATTACGGATTCCAAGAACAACAAACCCGTCAGCGACACTCGCATCGAAGCAAGTGACGGTACTCTGATTGCCCAATCAAAAGAGGACGGCTCATTCAAACTCGAAGGCCTTTGTTCTGGAGGAATTAAGATTCGGTTCCTGCGATGGGGCTATGCTTCACAAGAAATAAGGCTCCAGAATGAGCGCAACCCAGAGCAACCCATCAGTGTTCTTCTTGATCCCGTTACAGAACAAGCCCCGGACGAGATCACCGTTCGGGCCAAAACCCCCAAAGAATCATCCCAAATGCGCGCCGTTGTTTCTTTAGATGGCGACGACCTCCTAAGAACCCGAGGTAAAAACTTAGCGGATACACTTGCCGAGCTACCTGGCGTAACCGTGCTTCGCTCAGGAAATGCAGCGAAACCGATTGTACGTGGTCAACATGGTTCACGCCTTCTCATGCTCTTCGACGGAGTTCGCCATGAAGGTCAAGATTGGGGACTGAATCATGGAGCCGAGATTGATCCCTTTGCTGCAGGATCTATAAGAGTGGTTAAGGGTTCTGCTGGAGTTCGTTATGGTCCCGACGCCATCGCTGGCGTGCTCCTTGTGGACCCTCCCCCGATGCTCACTGAGCCTGGCATCCGTCTAGAGACGCAAACCATTGGTGCGCTTAATGGACGGCGTGGCACGGTGGCGGCTCGAATAGATGGCAACCCCGAGCAACTGACAAACCTCTCTTGGAGACTCGATGGTAACTACAGCCGGGGAGCTGGACTCGATACACCCGCCCACCCTCTAGATAACACTGGAATCGAAGAATGGAATGCCGGGGGCGCAGTTGCCTACGAAGGTGAATGTTGGAGCCTCAAGCTTTCGTTTCACCACAAAACAGATACAAGCGGGGTCTGCCGATGTGTCCGCAAGGAAACCACTGCCGATTTTGATGCCCAGGTACTTTTGGACGAGCCGGTTTACAGTGAACTGTATGAGGCTGATTACGAAATTGAGCGCCCCTACCAAGGTGTCACCCACGATATCGCTATTGCCCGTGGGAAACTTGAAATTGGGGATCTTGGTGAACTGGAATTAACCTATTCATTCCAACGCAACGACCGTAAGGAATATGAAATCGTTCGCGTAGAAACCGACTATGCTCAACATAACTTTACTCTTCGCACACACACAGCAGACGCCCTCTTTAGACACGCAGTTGAAATTTCAGCCGACACCAGGCTGGAAGGTCTCATTGGTGTAAGCGGAATACTACAAGAAAACGTTTATCGGGGCTGGCCGCTGCTTTCCGACTATCGAGGTTTGGGCGGAGGTATCTTCGCTGTTGAGCGATTTATATTCGACGACTTTGAAATCGAGGCAGGTGTAAGGTTCGATCACACAACGCGCCATGCTTATCTTCCCAAAAAGACTTTTCAGAGCCTTGTGCGTGAAGAACGAATCGACTCCGAAACCTGTAACATCGGAGAGGACTTCTCCAGATGTGACTCGTCGTTCAATGCTGTAACCTTTTCACTTGGAGGAATGGTCGATATCGCATCAGGTGTTAGAGCCAAGATCGATCTATCAAGTGCAACAAGAGCCCCCACCATTAATGAACAATACCTCAACGGAACCTCACCTTCTTTTCCAGTGATGGCCCGGGGAAACCATACCCTAAAAGCTGAAACAAGTTGGAGTGCAAGCGCTACCCTCAAAGCCGATTGGTCAATCTTTCAAAGTGAAGTCTCGATTTACGGCAGCCTTATCGATGATTATATCTACCTCTCACCTGAACTCAGAGATGATGGAACCATTCGTACCGATGTGCTCATTCAGGGACGCTTCCCCCGCTTTTCGTACGACCCTATCAATGCCGTCTTTTACGGAGTAGATGCCGATGCGTTGGTCCAACTTGGTTCGTTCGATTTAGCGCTGCAAGGCTCTCTTGTGCACGCAAGAAACACTCAAAACAATGAATTCTTGATATTTATTCCACCGGACCAGTTGCGCGCAGAAATCACATACCTGCTTCCAGATTTTGAATGGATAGAAGATTCCCAGGTATCGGTAAATGCTACTTTAGTAGCATCCCAGCATAACGTTTCCCCTGATAGCGATTTTGCACCTGTGCCCGACGGCTATGCATTATTTGGTGCGAGAGCCAGTACTGTCTTTTACATCGGTGAGGGGCGCTATCTCTTTAGCGTTGAAATGCAGAATATCCTCAATCATCGATACAGGGACTACACTAGCCTTTTACGCTATTTTTCCGATGAGCCGGGGCGCCAGATGTTTGTTCGGCTTGGCACCGAATTTGGGTTTTATCAATAAGCCTTCGTTGGCCTTAAAGGGAATGAGGATGAACCAATTACAATCTAATAAAATGTTGATTAGGAGCCGAGACAACATGATGATGCCTCAGAGAAACGCAGCGATTTTCGTCTTCTTATCCCTACTTATCGCCCCGCAAGAATCCCTAAGCCATCCACTAAAACTAACCGCGTCATTGGTGGAATACGACCCTGAGACGAAGAGTTCACGTATGGAGTGCAAGGTTTTTCGTGATGACTTTGAAAGAAGTCTTAACAAATCGATGCTCAAAGGCATTGACCCATCGACCATCAAAAAAGAAGACAAAAAAAGTGGTCGAGTCCTTTTTTGAGAATTTTTATACAATCAGTCATAACGGCCAGAAACTACCTCTCAAGCTTGAGTCCTCAAAACACCTTGTTGGTCACAATGTGATTGTCATGAGATTTACAGCTAACAAACTGAAACTTCGAAAAGGTGATAATATCACCATCACCAACACTCTCTTTTCCAAGATTTCGGATATGCACAATCCAACAGGATCACAGTTCGCATCCCTCCGTTCTCAATTGACGACAATTATGTCGCCACCTTCGCAAAATACCAATTCCCCATAACTTTGTGAGATTTAAGGTGGCCAAGAACTGCGCAAACCCACGATATGAGAGTAGTGCATAAAGAATAGCCGTTCGACGCCTTCTTTGACTATGCCCGAGCGGTACGGAGACTATCAACTAAGCGTGTCGCGGCTCTTCGCGCTCCAGCTATATTTCGGGAAACAGGGCCCAGCTCAAGCTCAGCTAAGGGGCCTGAGACATAAACATTAGGGTGCCATCTCAGATCCGTATCCACCACGGGATAGCCGCATTCGGCGCAGGGTAGCGAAGAGGATGCAATCAACCCGTCAACCAGCGCTCCGCCTGGACGCTTAGAGGAAAACCCAGTGGCCAGGAGCACGCGATGCACCTCCAAATGTTCTTGGGTGCCGAGTTTCAGTTTCAAATTATTGTCCTGAATATCAATGCTCTCGACGACATCTTCATGCCAACGTAATTGCTTATTCATCATCGCTCGGCGGACCGCATGACGCACTCCCGGAGGCATAGAACCGCGATGGCGAGCATCGTCAATCAATACTCGGCGACGGTTAAAATCCCGTACTCGCCTGAAACCATGCATATTTCTTGGACCCAGCCAACCCGGATCGCTGTCAAAAATGTGTTCTCGAAGCGAATGGCGCGAAATGAGATAAACCTTATGCCCTTCTTCAACAAGGCGAATTGAAACTTGCGCCGAGGAAATACCGCCACCAACAACGGCTACAGTCTCGGGTTCTGTCGGCCAGGCATCGAAACCCGGCTCAAAAATATGGTGGACACAATCATGATCTTGAGGCGCCCACTCGGGCCAATTGGGCTGGTCCCCGGCACCTATCGCCAGCACAAGGTTACGAGCTATCAACTCGGAACCGCTGGCTAGCTCAACCCTTACACCATCGCATTCAACCCGAATTGTGACGGCTCGGTCTTGGATATGTAACTCTGAAAGTCCAAAAGTCTCCACGACCTTGTCGCAATGTGAATTAAAGAGAGTGAGAGCAGGTCTACCGTACTGCCCTACCAGTAATCCCCGCTTCCTTCGCTTTCCCTTTCTCGCGAAGTGCTGAAGAGACCAAGGATCAATATCGAGGTGATGTACCGAGGGTGAACGTAGATGCGTCATACCGGTGGTATCGGTGCAGCTTCTCCAACGGTCGAGTAAGCGTGCTGCTGGGTCCACAATACAAACCTTCTCAGCTGCAACCCCCGCTTCCCCAATCAAGCTCGCAGCAATATGCACCCCGTGAATCCCGCCTCCGATGATTAACCAGTCTAGGCTTATGGGCAGCACGAATTCAGACACTTCCGTACCATTCGGATATTGAGAATATGCCCAAGAAAGAGGAGTAATCCTGCCAATACGCCAACGGAAGCCCCCACTAGGTGACCTGAATCACCCTCCTCGGTGCTGACGTGGTGCTCTTCACCCTCGACCTGCTTTTCTTCTTCGTGGTCATCGCCCTCATTCGACTGCGATGATGCTTCCTCGACCTGAGCATGATGAACCTCATCGTGGCTGTCGTGATGGTCAGAACCCATCTCAAGTCCGCGGGAAACCAGTAACCCCACAATGCCGATAGCAAGCACTCCGGCAACTCGAAATGAGCGGTGTTGCCGCCAGCCGACAATCATAGCGACCATACCTAGAGCTACTGCTACCAGGGTAAGAAGCCATTCGGCCTCATGCCCGATCAGAAAGCCCAACCCCAAGGCACTGAGGGCCGCGGGCAACAAAGCACAGAGAGCGCAGTGCAGAGCACAAAGGCTACTGGCAACCGCTCCAAATCGGTCTAATTTCTGACTCATGCAGTCTTCCTCCATACGAACGCTATCGGCTTAAGGGCATGACCAAGCGCTGGATTAAATTCTAGCGCCCAATAATGCAACCAACTTGCAAAAGCAACTAGGTTACGAAAGCAAGTTGGTTGCTTAAATAGGCCAGCTGGACTAAGATCAGATATTGATCCATGAAGGACAATCGTGACTACTAAAAAAGAACAAGAGCGGAAAATTCTTCAAGAAAGAGGACTTAGGGTAACCGCGCCACGGCTGGCGGTGCTTCGGGTCCTGAAGTCTGCCAAAAGCCCTCTTTCTCATTCCGAGGTACTCGAGTGCCTTGCAAAGACCGATTGGGACCCGGCCACGGTCTACCGAAACCTCGTCAAACTGCGGGACACCGGTATCGCTATAGTGGTGAGCCGCGCTGATGGCATTGACCGATATGCTCTTGCCCTAACAGATGGTGACAACCATCGTCATCCCCACTTCGTCTGCGATGATTGTAGCCACGTTTCGTGCTTGCCAGACGACCTCGCCCGGTCCCTATCCACCAAGGGACGGTGGGCTGCTTCAGTCCGTAACGCGACCATTCAGCTCCGCGGGAAATGCCCCGACTGCATTTAAACTCACCCAAAATTTGCTGCTAGACAAACTTTTCGAGCAATTGTTTTAGGATGAGAAGAAGGTTTTTTTCAGCGCTAATGTCCAAAAAATGGCGTCGCTGGTCCAGTCTCGGATCAGAGAAACAGCAGGCCAGCCAGAAGGCGAGCCGATAACCAATGTGCACAAAATTTTATCTGACGACGAAAAATCGTACAACTTGAAGATGGCGTCAATAAAGTTTCCCAACGGCTTTACGATACACCAGACGACCTAAACAGGGTTTAGAGGGCCTTTGTGCTTCAGGAAATTTTGCAAGTATTGGGATTAGATTTCTATTACCAAACTCAACTTACGATTAGACTTCAGACACCTCATCATTCTGAAAAACTATTTTATCCAATGTTTCATTCAGATATTCCGCTTGGACACCCGCCTCACAAATTCAATGTCTGGGTACCCTTGAGTGCGCCGTCGCTCGAGGAAGGCCAGGGATTAGCGCTTTCATTTCTTGGCGAGAGTATCGCAATCTTCAAAAGACACGACTTTGACATCGAAAAAAATAGAAGCTAACTCTGCTGCCATAAACCTTGAACTGGCAAAAACTGCAAAGTTAGAAAAATGTGAAATGGCTAGGTCATCTAAACAAGCGTCTGCTTTAGTACCTAGTTCCAAAAAAGTTAATTAGGTAGGTCATAATAGGACAGTATTAGCTTTGCAAAAAAAGACTCAATCACACAAATAGAGAGATAAAATCATAAACCGAGGCGATGCATATTTTGGGTCATCAAAGAGGTAATCGAGCACAACTTAATACAGGTGTACCGATCTATGGCACCCTCAAAATATTTCATTTTTTCTTACCTATATAAGTATAATGAAAATTGCTTCCCTCGTCTTCACGAGAACTGCTAAGGGTACGAGGAAGTTCATCCTAATAACTGGCGATTATACCCAGTCCCCATAAATCGTGACCCACCATAGGGACCATCGTAGGACTTGTGATTCTTGCTGTAGCAGGGTTTGTGTCATCCCCACCATCGAAGATCCAGAAAACAACACCCGCCGCGAAAAGTGCCGCCCCCGTGCCATAGAGGATGTTGGCCATTAGGGAAGCTGATTGGCCTTCTGAAATTGCGGTTTGTCCACCCGAGAGCGGTGTCGTTGCCGCGTTGTATTTAGAGCTTGCAACACTCCCAAAATACGCCCCGGTTCCAAGAGCGGCAACACCCGTACCCCAAAGGGCCCAACTTAGCGCTCCAGGCATCGAGGTAGCTTGTCCTGCACGCATCTCAGTGGACATATCGACAGGCTCAGGTAGTTCAAACACTTCCCATAACGCACGACGAAGTCCCTGGTCATACTCGGATTCGTCATCATCTATCTTCACGGTCACCCGGTTCTTAACCGTCGCCTCCCGGATATTCATCAGGGTAAATCCAATAATGAGTTTGTTATCGAGCTTTCCAACGGTTCCTCGAAGAAGTTCATCGACCCCGAGTGCTCCGCCAATTTCAGGTAAGCAACTCACGCTATCGCAATCAAGAATCTGCTTCTTTTGCTCGAAGCCCAACATCGTTTCGACATCGTCCATGGAAATCATTTTGTGCGTATGAATTTGAGACAGATAGCCGGTAATAATCTGATTCAAGACACCAACAGTCTCATCATCGATGCGCTGGCCCTCCAGTGGAAGAGCGATTGCCGAAGGCTTCTCAGCCCTCACAAAGGATGCTGTGAGCAATATCACCGCAAAGGCACCCCAGGTTTTTATCCAGTTATGAAACATTACTTTTCACTCTCACCTTTAGTCTCGGGAGGTCTTAAAAATCACGTCAGACGGGGCATTCTGCCCCTCCATATTGTAAGAATCGAAATCGTCAAAATTCTCTGTACCGCGCCCCCAACAGGTCACAGTTCCATCGTCCCGCATGGCACAGGCGTAATTGTTTCCCACTCTAACTTGAACAAAGGGGCCAACCGGGCTCGGCAGGTCATCACATACGTCCATATTTTCGTTCGCAGAACATTCGTCAGTGTTAAAGCCCGAAGTGCTGCAACACGAGCAATCTATCGCACCATATTTGGTAAGCGCACATAGGCCCCGACCCAACTCAAACCCATCCACGTAGCTGTCCGAAACACTAAGTGCCACGAATGTATCGCCAACCGGTGATTGAGCCCCCAGTGGATTCAGATCGCCCCAGCAATAAAGCTGCTGATCCGCGATACCGCATTGGGTACGGTCCGTCATCGCGATTTGGTCCCATTTACTTCTAGGAACCGAGTAAGTGTCACTGCCCCAACAAGTGATTGCGCCAGCCGGGTCGAGCCCACAGGCGCTATAAGGTGCAGTAGAAATTGAAGTGAGGGTCGGCAAACTGGTCGGCGCGTCAGGTTCATCGTAGCCCCAGCATTCAGACCCCTCCGCATGAATGCCACACGCGTAATTCCCGCTAGCACTAACTCGCGTAAATACGTTTGCAGACTTATTCTCCGGTGGACTCCCTCCACCGAAACATTCAACGGCGCCCTCTGTTGTGACCCCGCAGAAACGGTTACCCTGAGCCGTAATCCAATCAAAGTTACTCGTGGTTTGATTAGCAATGCCCGATTCGGCGGTCCCTGGGCCACCTGGATTGTCGCCCCAACAGACCAAGCCACCTTCGAGATCAATCCCGCAGCAAAAGTCATCGCCGCACGCGAGAGTTCCTCGGATAGGCGTTACAAGTTCTTGCGGAGTATCCTCTGTTTCGGGATCGGTCTCAGGATCGGTGCCGGATTCACCATTGTTATTTCCCGTAATGTCATCGTCAGCGGCTTCGCCTGCTTCTGCAGCGCAGACACCGTTGAGGCAGCTGTACCCGTCGACGCAGTCGGTGCTGGACTCACATGGGTAAGTCATCGCGTCAACCGTCGGCCAGCTGTAAAAACATGCCGTGGTACAGACACAGAATAGTATGGTGAAAAGTACTCGATGCAATGTACTATGCCCCCCGGTAGATAGTCACCTCATCCATGATACTAAGATTTTGAGGGCTGACGACAGGATTAATAATCAAAAGCAACAATTACCCAAGCCTATGTAATCAGATAAGTTTTAACTACCCGTGTCCTGATTGTTAATTTTTAGTAAGCATATCAAACCGGCTTACGATGCTTAAACTAGGCATTGAGTACACCCCTTGAGTTCGCTGGACTTCAAACTCATCTAAAAGGGGGGTCCTTCAATTGACGAATTCATTTAAACTATTTTGCTGCTTCATTTCTATGGTCGGCGCTGTTGCACTTGTCGCTTGTGGTGGAGGCAGTACCGCTCCATCTTGCACAACGCTTGCCGACTGTGCTTCAGGTACGGTTTGTATCGGCGCTGGCTCAGGCGCGAGCGCATGCCTACCGGATTGCAGTGTATCGACAACGGAATGCAGTGCATCCGCCAGCTGTACCGGCGTTGGCTCGACCAGCGTAAGTATCTGCCAAGAGGCTGAGGAAGAAGAACAATCCTCGGGAGGCGAAACTGCGGCGCCCGAACCACAAGAGGAGCCTCGGATTCCATGTACTACGGACGCTGAGTGCAACACTCTGCAGGCCGGCCTCATCTGTGCTGAGTTTCAGGGTATGAAAGATTGTACGATTCCTTGTTCACAAGAATCCGATTGTGACATGCCCAGTGTAGGGGGAATGAGCATTGATTTCATGACATGCATCGACGACGAAGGTGATAGTTCTCGACAGGCATGCCTACCGGATGTTGCTTGCTTTAACGATCCGATGTCTTGCATCACAATGCCCGATGGCATGGATGATATGGGCGGCATGGACGATATGGATGACATGGATGATTTCGACGACTTTGATGACATGGACTAACTGTTAAATCAGTATTCTATCGACGGTTACGAAAACAAAATGAGCCTCGAGTTACTTTGTGTGACTTGGGGCTTTTTCGTATTGGGAACCAGATCACTAGGGGAATCATCAAAGGCCCCTGCTATCCGTCGTACCCACGACTCAATTGATGAAGGCACTATTCGGATTCACATCATTCCACATTTGGTGACACAAGATTCGGAAACGTAATGTTATAGATTCAGGCTCTAGGGAATTGGTAGGTTGAATTCCCTAGGTACGAAGCTATCGAAGCCTATTGAATTTCTATATTCACCAGTTCTTGAAGCTCTGACTCAAGCTCCATAATGATTCGGTAATAATGCTTTCGCTCATATGAGAGAATGGCCCAGAACATTGCCGAACCGAAAAAGTCGCTGGTAAAAAACGGAGCCCCATCGGTTAATGAAAAGCCTAGGAATAAAATAGACGCTGCCACTGACGCCTGCCACACGGTGCCTTACCGGAGCGGCGAAGCCAAGGGTGTTTATCTAATTTTGATTTCATGTCTCTCACTTTTGGATATGTTCTGGTCATAAAAAATGAATCAGCGAAGCGCGTGCCAAATGGTCATTTTATTGACAATTACTTAGTCATCAAAGACGAAGACATTCCCAACATGGTTCGTAATATTATTGAAAAAAGATTGAGCAGGAATGTGAATGGATAGCCATTACACATTGCTGCTTAATCTAATCTACTTTTTTTTTAATTAGCTTGTAGATATTCCGGGATATTCCACCACCCGGCCTCTACTGATGTTAATACACCGTCGTCCGATTCGTATACTGAAATTGACGAGCCTCCTCGCTGCCAACATTCAACCTTACCATCTTCAAGAACAGCACATCCGTGGACATGTGACATCATCATTCCAACAACATTAGTCATATGCTGCGGGTGAGGGAACTGCCCACCTGTACAATTTATTTCCCCGCTCGCCTTGAGACCGCAAACATTTAGAAAATCTGAATCAACAACTTGGACATAAGGACCTGCTCCCAAACGCCAAGTATTTCTATCCTGTCCTCCCCATTCACGAACATATCCTTCACTGGTAATCGCCAATGTCGTACTTTCTAGTGCCTTAATGGCTACGATATCGCCAAGATTGGCAGGTACTGCACTTTGCCCGCAATCCGGCCAAGTACCGTCCCAGTGACAAGAGAACTCTGGACTGGTGCCTGCTCCCCAACAACGAACCGTACCGTCATGACGTAGAGCACAAGTATGCCTTATGCCAGTACTTACCTGAAGCACATTATCTAGATCCTCGGGAACCATGCTTTGACCACACTCATAATCTGAGTTTGATCCCGCGTGACCCCAAGGAGCACAATAATCCGCGGTTGTGCCAGCTCCCCAACAACGAACACGTCCGTTCGAGCGCACCACACACGCGTGACCCATGGCAACATCCACAGAGACGGCATCATTTAAATCGGCTGGTACATCAATTTCCCCACTCCATGTCCAACATCGCATTTGCCCACTCGCAAATACAGCACAGTAACGGGAACTTGTTGAAGCAATCTGAATAACATCAGCAAACTCATCGACGATAGAATAGCCATTAGTCGTGGCTAAATGATACAGGTTATCTACTGCGTATCCCCAACACTCAACGGAACCATTCGATAAGAGTGCGCACGTTGCACGATGTCCTCCAACAACTTGAACAGCCCAAAGTCCGTCTTCTCCATCGCAATCTGAATCAATACCATCTACGAATTGGTCAATAGCATCCGGGTTCACACTTGGGTCCGTATCATTGCAATCAGAGCCGCCAGAGGCCTGCGATGCATAACCATCTCCATCTACATCGGGACCATCCACACCATTGCAATCTTGGTCAACTCCATCGGTGGTATAATCCAAGGCATTTGGATAAATTGCAGGATTGGTATCATCGCAATCGGTACCACCAGATTCCACAGATGCAATCATATCCATATCAAGGTCAACGCCGTCCACTCCGCTACAATCTTGGTCCACGCCATCAACGACATAATCAGGCATCCCAGGGCTAAGCATCGGGTTGGTGTCATTACAATCACGGTCACACGTAGAGTAGCCATCTTGGTCTTTATCGCCAGGATTCAGAGCGGCATTGGAATCATCGCAGTCACTTCCCCCCGCTTGCGCATCGGCAAAACCATCTTCATCAAGATCCGGTCCATCAAATCCATCACAATTCTGGTCAACCTGATCCACTGTGGAATCTTGAGCGAAAGGAAAAACCGAAGCATTGGCATCGTTACAATCACTGTCACACGTTGTCCAGCCGTCGTTATCCTCATCGGTTTGATTCAGCATTGCCTGCGTATCATCACAGTCTGTGCCACCTGCTGAGGCAGCTGCAAAACCATCGCCATCTGCATCGGGGCCATCCACACCTGAGCAACCTTGATCAACTCCATCAACATTCACATCACTTGCACCGGGGTAAACATTAGAGTTGGCATCATTGCAGTCTGTGCCACCCGCTCCTGCAGAGACGAAGCCATCGTTGTCGACATCGGGACCATCCATACCATCGCAGTCTTCATCAAAACCATTCAGGCTGATGTCAAATGCACCTGGATAAATCTCAGCGTTATCATCGTCACAATCAAAGCCGCCAACCATAGCATCCACAAAACCGTCAGCATCATTATCTATCCCGTCAATACCGTCGCAATTCTGGTCTTCACCATCAATTGTCTCATCTGGAGTATTCGGATCACAACCGGGTTCAACCACCACAAGCGTGCTGGTCGTGGTCGCGGAAAGATACTCCACATGAGTACCATCTTCCGTGGTGGTGATACCCGCAAAAGAAACGAGAATTGAAATGCGGTCCGGTTCAGGAACATTCAAAAGTTGCTCGAAACGCCCGTTTGTCAAAGCAAGAGTATCCCGCAAAAGCAAGATGCCTGTCGCATTTCGAACCTCCAGTTCGACGTTTAAGTTTGGCTCCAATAAGAGCGCTTCTCCTACCGCGCTTTCCCTTAAAAGCTTGCCCGCAATAGTAACCTGTCCCATCAATTGTTGCTCTGCATGATCCAACTCCAGTTCGGTTCGGTTTTGCGTACTGTAAGATGTAGGGATGTTAAGCGTGGTCGAACTCATCGCTCGAGCTTCTTTGATAGAAACTCCTAAGACAAGGGCGATCCCAACCAGGCTTACGCTTAATAGTTGTCGGTTTAATCGTGTTTTCATTTTGGGGTTCTCCGTGCCGTAGCGTTTTCTATGCACACATAGGAGCAACCGGCATGCCAAAGGCACGTATGAAGACAGGGATCATATAACTACCTGATGTAATTGAAATTATAAGGTGCGCCGGTTTCCCTAAGCAGACCCGAATGAACGGTTTTACTTGAGAAGTGACGAAAATGACGAAAGTGACGAAGGCGGCTGATACTTCCGATGTTGAGGAACCGGTAGGGGGTTTCGATGTTATGGCAATAGATTTTGGACTCGATGCCGTGTGGAGAGAAGCAGCCAATCAACTTGGACCATGGGCTCTGGAAAGCCTGGACGGCGGGTGACGATTCAGTTGAAGCAGGCTTTGATTTTAGAGGCTATGGTTGGAACCCAGCAAGACTCCTACGTTTAGAGGAAGGTGATACCACGGGTGTGGTGCCTTGGCCCTTCGACGAATCGCTCGGCTGCGCTGACTATTTCAGTAATGGGCTTGTGGGAGAGCGTCCGGGTCTGACTCCCGGGGATGTTTTTGGTATGAAGATGTTCCAAACCTTCAGTTAGAACTTTTTCTAAACGTCGCCGCCCTTGACTTAGGCAGGTTCTAGGCCTGAAGGATGAAGTTTCCGCATTCTTCAACACATTCGGGCACAATCTGCTGATCTAATCGGTGGATCTGTTGAAATTCCATTGCTCTCTTGTCTCCTACCATGGCACTAAGAGCCCCGAGAACGCTTAAGAATAAACGGGAGTGAGACCTTATGGCTCAAACAAAACTTGGATTTTTCGGACGACTTTGGCTGGCTTTGACCCTGCCCCTGCGGGTCATTTTTGATTCGGCTCTCGGAACCAATATTCACGGACTCCTCAATGGCACCACCGCCGCTCCGGAGCCCGCTGAAACTCCCGAACATCAAAACACCGGCGCTTCGGTCATCGAATCAGAGCCAGTGGAAGAACCCGAACCCCCCAAAGCCCAAGACACCACGGGCCTTCAAGTATTGGGTATCCTCCAGCGGGAAGGACGACTCATCGACTTCCTCCAAGAAGATGTGACTTCCTTCTCCGATGAAGAAGTCGGAGCTGCGGCTCGTGTGGTACACGAAGGCTGTAAGCGTGGGCTTAAAAGTCACGTTGTGTTTGAACCGGTGCGCCCCGAAGAAGAGGGAGCGCCCATTGAATTGGCCGAAGGTTTCGACGCCCATCGCCTACGCCTCACCGGCAATGTGGTTGGCTCCCCTCCTTTTAAAGGACGATTGGCCCACCACGGCTGGCAGGTAAAAGACCTCCAGCTCCCCACTCTCTCCGCCGAACACGATCCGCGCATTCTAGCTCCGGCCGAAATCGAACTCTAAGAGGAGGTCCACCATGACCGACGCTACCTTTGCCCTGGGCATCGACCTTGGCACCACCAACTCTGCCCTGGCAAGCGTGCCCATGGCTAACAAAACCGACTCTCCTAAACCTCTGGCCATTCCCCAAACCGTGGCCCCTGGGGAAACCATGGCGGAAAATCTTCTGCCGTCGTTCCTCTACATGAGCGCCGAAGCCGAACGGGCTCCCGGCGCCTTCGCGCTGCCATGGCGAGAAACCAACGAGCAAGTGGTGGGAACCTACGCGCGCAAGCAAGGTGCAGCCACACCGGACCGGCTCATTTCTTCGGCCAAGAGTTGGCTCTCCTACAGCGGCATCGACCGCCGGGCTAAAGTGTTGCCATGGCAAGCTCCCGAAGGGATTCCTAAGATTTCCCCTCTCGAAGCTTCCGCCCAATATCTGGGCCACCTCGGGGCAGCCTGGGATGCAGCCCACCCTGAGAGCCCTCTAAGCCAACAAGATGTGGTACTCACCGTGCCCGCTTCTTTTGATGCAGCGGCACGGGAACTCACGGTAGAGGCCGCGTCTCAAATTGGGCTTAAGGACAATCTTCGCCTCTTGGAAGAACCCCAAGCAGCGCTCTACGCGTGGCTCGCCGACAAAGGCGATACCTGGCGCGACGAACTCTCTGTGGGCGACACCATCCTGGTTTGCGATATCGGGGGTGGCACCACCGATTTCTCCCTTATCTCCGTGCAAGAAGAAGAAGGCGTGTTGCAGCTCGAACGGGTCGCCGTGGGTGACCACATTCTCCTAGGCGGAGACAATATGGATCTCGCGCTTGCCTACAGCGTGTCGGCCAAGCTTGAGCAAAAGGGTAAACGGCTGGACGATTGGCAGATGCGTGGATTGGTGCACGGTTGTCGCGCAGCCAAAGAAAGCCTACTCGCCGATGAGAGCCGGGATACTTATCCCCTGGCCATTGCCAGCCGAGGAAGCCGGCTTATGGGCGGCACCATTCGTACCGAACTCACCCGGCCTGAGTTGGAAGCAACGTTCTTGGAAGGTTTCTTTCCCGATGTGGCTGCCAGTGCCCGGCCCCAAATCCCCCGGCGGATGGGTCTAACCACCTTGGGATTGCCCTACGCCAGCGACGCCGCGGTCACACGCCATCTCGCGGCCTTTTTGGCCCGGTCGCAAAGTACCGGCGGCATGACCTACCCCACCACGATTTTATTCAACGGCGGTGTCACCCGGTCCCCGGTCATTCGCAACCGCATCCTCAAGGTGCTTGAAACCTGGGCCGTAGCCGACGGAGCCACGGGGCCTAAGGTCTTGGCCGGTGGAGATCCCGATTTGGCTGTTAGCCGAGGCGCTGCATTCTACGCCCAAGCCCGCCAACAAGGTGGCTTGCGTATCAAGGGCGGCACTGCGCGCTCTTATTATATCGGAGTGGAGCGCAACCAAATGGCAGTGCCGGGCGTTGCTCCCAAACTCGATGCCCTCTGCATCGCTCCCTTTGGGATGGAAGAAGGTACCGAGGTGAATCTCAGCGATCCCTTCGGCCTCTATGTGGGCGAGCCCGTATCATTCAGATTCTTTGGCTCTTCAGAACGCCAACAAGACCCAGTGGGTGCAGTGGTCGACCCCGCCCAGCTGGCCGAAGTGGCCCCCATTGAAACCACCCTGGACGGCGAAGAAGGATCGGTTGTGCACGTTCGGCTTCACGCCCGAGTAAGCGAAGTAGGAACCCTTGAGATCTCAGCGGTCGATGTGGACTCCGAGCGCCGATGGAAGCTGAGCTTTGACGTCCGAGTGGAGTAACGACTATGACCAAGCCGCAATTTATCGTGGGTATCGATTTGGGAACCACCCATTGCGCTCTGGCGGCTAGCCCCGTTGGCCGCGCGGCGGTGAAACTCTACGACTTACCTCAATTGGTCGCTCCCGGTGAAGTGGCGGCCCAACCTCTTTTGCCCTCACTGCTCTATTTGCCAACCGATGGCGAACTGCCCGAAGGCGCCACCCAGTTACCATGGGGCACAGCAGACCATGTGGTGGGTGAATTGGCCGGTCGCCTCGGCGCCAAGGTGCCGCACCGCTTGGTGGCTTCAGCCAAGAGTTGGATCTGCCACGGAGGCATCAACCGCCGCGCGCCCGTGCTGCCATGGAATGCGCCTGAGAACGAACCCCAGATTTCTCCCTACGGGGCCTCGGTGCAGTATTTGGCCCACCTGAAGTCCATTTGGAATGCCGCACACCCCGGCGCACCCTTGGCTCAGCAAGAGGTCACCATCACGGTACCGGCTTCCTTTGATGAAGCTGCCCGGGAACTCACTCTCGATGCCGCCCAGGAGGCGGGCTACGGCAAAAACGTACGGCTTATTGAAGAGCCGCAAGCTGCTTTCTACGATTTCCTCGGCTCCCAAGGAGACGGCATCCGCGAGCAATTGGCAGCGGCCAAGTTGGTGCTGGTGGTGGATGTGGGCGGCGGCACCACCGACCTCACACTGCTCAAAGTAGTCGAAGGAGAAAACGACACCCAAGAGCTTGAGCGTATCGCTGTAGGGGGACATCTTCTCTTAGGCGGCGACAATATGGATGCGGCCTTGGCCCACCATGTTATCGCTAAAGCCAACCGCACCAACCTAGACCCAAGTGAGTGGTCTGCGTTGCTGCAGTCGGTGCGATTGGCCAAAGAGAAATTATTGGGCCCCGACGCTCCAGAAGAAATGGTTGTTTCGCTCCAGAAGCGAGGCTCTAGGCTCATCGCAGGCACCCAAAGCATCCCGCTGACCAAAGCTGAAGTGAACGAACTTTTGCTCGATGGGTTTATTCCCAAAACAGGACCGGCCGATGTGCCCCAGAAAAACAAACGTGCCGGCCTAACCACTCTCGGCTTACCCTACGCCACAGATCCCGCCATCCCGCGGCACGTGTGTGCTTTCTTGCGTCGGCACATCGAAGGTGCCCAAGAGGTGGGCGCCCAAATTCAAGATGGCCTGCCCCGCCCCGATCTGGTCCTTTTAAACGGTGGCGTCTTTCATTCCCCGGCTTTGGTGCAACGCTTGTCGGAGGTGTTCAGCCATTGGTTTGGGGGTGAGCCCGTTACGTTTCTCGAACATACCTCACTGTCTACGGCGGTCGCTTGCGGAGCGGTGCACTTTGGCTTAGCTCGCCGCGGGCTCGGTCAACTGATTGCTGGAGGGGCGGCTCGGGCCTACTACGTAGGCGTGCAAGGCGAGAACGAACGGATGCAAGCTTTCTGTGTCGCGCCTCGGGGCATGGAAGAAAACACCACTCTGGAAGTGACCAGCCGGGTGTTGAACCTGGTACTGAACCGGGAGGTGAGCTTCCCTCTCTATGTGTACACCGGTAGCCGCGTGGATCCTGCAGGCGCAGTGGTTGATGTTGATGATGAGCTGGAACCCATGGCGCCCATCCAAACCGTCCTTCGGGATAAGGCCGGGACTCTGCACCAAAGCCAAGATGGCACCATTCCTGTCACTCTAGGATCTGAACTTGATGAGAGTGGTGCTCTCAAGCTCAATTTGCGAACCATGGAGCTTCCCCCAAGGCGATGGCGACTCCAATTCGCTCTTAGGGGTGAGAACCAGGACGATAAAAAAACGGAGAGCAAAGCCCAAGGGTCCAATGCTTCTCAAGCTGGATCTCAATCCGTGCTTCCCGGTAACTTCCACAAGGCCCGGCGTCTGATCCACGACATGTTTGGAAAAGAGCAAGATCCCGCGAAGGTCAAGGGACTTCGAAATGAGCTGGAAGGGATTCTCGGGCCCCGAGGAGAATGGTCGGGCCATACTTGCCGCGCCATTTTTGATGTCTGCATGAAACACCAAACGTTACGCGGTCAGAGTGCTGGACACGAGGTCCAGTGGCTGCGGCTTATCGGTTGGGGCTTACGCCCCGGGCTGGGCATTTTAGGCGATAGCGACCGGCTCCAGGACCTCTGGGCTATCTACAGCACGGGAGTTAAGTTTCCCTCCAAGGCCAATTTTGGAGAGTGGTGGATTCTTTGGCGCCGCGTGGCACCGGGCCTAGACCTGGCTAAAACGGAAACAATTTATTCAGACACCCACCTCTGGCTTTTACCGGAGACCAGTCCCAAAAAAGGAAACCGACTTACAGGACAAGTGGAGATGATGCAGATGCTGGCTGCATTGGAGAAGCTTTCTCCCGCTCAAAAGGTTTCAATCGGAGAAACTTTCTTAAAAAATCCCAAGAAGTTCAGCACGTGGTTATCCTTAGGCCGTCTTGGCAGCCGGTCTCCCGCGTATGGTGGTGAGCATACGGTGGTGGACCCTACCGTGGCCAGCCACTGGCTCAAAGGCTTACTCGAACTCGACTGGAACAAGGCCCAAGGTGCAGCCTTTGCCGCCACGTTAATCAGCCGCATGACCGGGGATGCCAATCGCGATTTAGATTCGAATCTACGGGAGCAATTGGCCGCTCGGCTCACAGAGGCGAAAACCGCGAAGAGCTGGCCCGAGATGGTTCTGCGCCCCACCAATCTTTCGAATAAAGATGCGTCGCGGATGCTTGGTGAATCTTTGCCGGTGGGTTTGCGCTTGGATTAATTGGGGTGGGTTTTGGGTGGGTTTTTCGAGTAGAGAGTTCGAGTGGTTGTTATCGCAACCCTTCTGCGGGTTGCTGGTGAACCCACTTCGGTTTTGCATGCACACATTCCTGCTTAATCATTTCACAGATTTTGTGATTCATCATAGGTTGGCGGTGAGCACTAAAGACACTGTACGGGTGGGGTCTGCACCTTCTAGCGCCTCTGTACTATCGAAGACAGCACCAATGGAAACACCCTTTGTGATGTTAAGAGTTGGACCTACGGACCAAACCAACAAGCCGCCCACATCTGTTTGATAGGCTTGGTTCCCCGTGAACACGCGTGTAAAAAGTCTGAGTTTCTCCCAAATCTTGATGTTAGCAGTCATTCCATATCCGAAGGGCGTTGCATCTAAATCATTGATTTTCTTGAAACTTAGCTCCAATGCTACGCGATAGTCCGGATTCGAAGTGTACAGAGCCAAGGCGGTGGCATGTTGGCTTGCGGAGGTAGAATCATCCCCTTGGGCAAATGAATGAGATGCCATCACACCTATGTGTTCGGTGAAGTCGTACCCAATTGTGGTGGAGACACCAAGATTATGGTCACTCTTTTTACCGTGGGTTCTGTCAGCTTCATGGGCATGGAGGCCCATTCGGACGCCTGAGAAATTAAGAAGATAGCTTACTCCAAGTTGACGAGCACCAAAGTTACCCTGGTGGTGGCTGAGGGTCTTGCCCAAGTGGCGAGTCTTGAGCTTTTTATAGAGCGGCACTAGATAATGACCGGGAGAAAGCCCCACCAATAAGACGTCGTCTTTTAGGATAAGCGATTTGCCGCGAACCATCGCTTGAAAGAGTGATACCCCGCTGCCTGTATTAATGGCACCGAGGGCAGCTTTTGTGGTTTGAGCATCGATGATGATGTGCGCCGACCATTGCTCGTCGGCTACAAAGTCTGCGGTTAAAAAACCTCGATAGACATCAAAGCTGGGTTCTACCTTTTCTGCTTGTAGGTCGGCGGTTAGCTTGGTCCAAACACGCGCTCCAACCTTAGGCCCAGCATCGGCCAGTGTGTTACCACTCGTTAGCATGGCTATGATGAGTGTATAGGTAAAAAGCCAGGAAGCAGAATACGGCATGTAGGAGTTCCTTCTCGGGTTGGTTGAATCTAATTAAATCTAATTAAATCTAATTAAATCTAATTAAATCTAATTAAATCTAATTATGAAATCTAACTAGAAATCTAG
>JABJBS010000057.1 GCA_018668695.1 Deltaproteobacteria bacterium | reverse complement strand
ATGCTGGTGAACCTCATGGGGTATGGGCAGCGGGTTTCTAGAGTATTTACGGCAGACCAGCTTCAAGACGATTATTGGCAGATGTTGGGATACCATGCGGCCTTGGCAAAAGCCTTAAAAACAGTCGATGAGAAAATTCCAGTTGAGTATTGTACAGTGCTCAGTGGGGTACTGGGTGCAGGTGCCAACCATCCAGCCGCGGCAAGCTGTTTAGGCTTGGTGCAATCTTTACGACAAGAATTTGCGGCGCTTCAAACAAGAGTAGTCGACATATCACTGGACCATCCGGCGCAAAGCGCTCTCAGGTTGCATCAGGAACTTTCGGCTCCAGATTCCGAATCGATAACACGTTGGGTGGGTGAAGACCGATGGGTTGCTCGGTATGAGCCCGTCTCAGTTGAGCTTCAAGAAGATGAATCACCCGGTTTTGTCCAGGGTGGAACTTATCTCATCTCTGGGGGCCTTGGTGGAATCGGCTATGAATTGTCGATGTATTTAGCCAGTCGCTATGGTGCGCGCTTGATTCTTGTTGGCCGTTCGCCGGCTAAGACTAAGCGAAAGCAGATGGCTCATCTTGAGGCCGCGGGAAGCGAACTTCATTATGTCGAAGCTAATATTTGCAACGAAGCGCAATTGATCCACGGTTTAGACCAGACGGGTCTCAACTGGCGTGAGCAACTGACTGGGGTAATGCATTTAGCGGGCACCTATCGAGAATACCCATCTGAAGAATTGGATGCCGACACGTCTCTTGAAGAAGCGGGCGCTAAGGTGGTGGGTACATGGACTCTGCATCAGGTTCTGGAGCAGTGCGCCTCTCAACCAATTTTTGTGACCTTCTCGTCGGTGAACGGGTTCTTTGGCGGCGCTCAGGTGAGTGCTTACTCGGCAGAAAACAGCTTTGTTGAGGCGTACATGCAATCGATAGCCTCTGAGCACCGAGCTTACGCGGTGGCTTATTCGATGTGGCAAGATATTGGGATGAGTGCTGGTAATGCGGCGGCTTCCCTAAGTGCTCGCAGAGGTTATCAACTCATCTCGGCAACGAGAGGTTTACATGCATTGGAAGCTGTTATTCGTCAGCCTGCAGGTAATTATACGGTTGGACTAGACGCAGGTAACCCATCGATAGCGCGTTACTTTACGGGCAGCGATGTAGCCCGGGTTCAGGTGACAGCTTTTGCCACCAGCCAAAAGATTTCACAGTTGATTCGTGGGAACGAGAAGGCAGAAACCCTCGGTTCAGTGGGCTCAGTGGTATTAGATACTCTTCCTGAGCTTGATGATGGCACCATTGACGTGGATGCCCTTCGCCGAATTCAAAGCAGCGAAAATGCCGGGCGGGGTGGAGAATTTGTTGAACCAGAAACTGAAACAGAAGAAACCTTGGCAGCGCTTTGGCGTGAGGTTCTCAAAGTTGACCGGGTTGGCGTAACGGATAACTTCTTTGAACTTGGAGGCCATTCTCTTTTAGCCACTCAGTTGGTTGCGCGTCTTCGAGAGAGATTTGACGCGGAGATCCCGCTTCAGGTTCTATTTCAAAGCGCAACAGTCCGCGAACTTGGCGAGAAGTTGGATGCATTCATCGCCGATGGTGGTGGCGTAGATGATGGACCTGCCATCGAAATCATATCTCGTGATGAGCCGATGCCATTATCATTTGCTCAGCAGCGAATGTGGTTTTTGGACCAGCTTGAACCTGGGAGCGCTTTTTATAATGTGTTCTTCGCGGTTGGGATTAAAGGTGAGCTTCTTGAGGACGCTTTCGCCTACAGTTTGAATCAAATTATTTGGCGCCATCAATCACTTCGCACCAGCTTTGTTACCGAAGCAGGCGAGCCCAGCCAGTTTATTCACCCACACCGTGAATTCGGAATGAGCGTTATCGCCATTGAGGTGGCGGATGATACGGCCCGGGATGCGGCCATTCAGACTCACGGGAAACTCTTTGCTGGCATGCCTTATGACCTCGGCTCCGATATGCTGCTACGCGCTAAGATGCTGCGATTTTCAGATACCGACCGGGTACTTCTATTTTCGATGCACCACATTATAGCCGATGGTTGGTCTATTGGTGTTCTCCTCCACGAGTTAAGTATTTTTTACAGTTCTTATCTGGCAGGACATGCAGCTCGTCTTGACCCGTTGGCGCTTCAGTACGTTGATTACTCAGCTTGGCAGAAAAAGTGGTTGTCGGGAGATAGGCTCGATAAGCAGCAGGCTTATTGGAGCGAAGCCTTAGAAGATTTAAAGCCTTTGGACTTGCCAACGGACAGACCTCGCCCAGCCATTCAAACTCACCGTGGTGCGGTGATGAAGCATGGCGTTTCTGCAGAACTCCTCGGCCGGTTAAAGCGTTTCAGTCAGGGCCAGGGAGCAACGCTCTATATGACGCTTCTCACGGGCTTTAAGACGATTTTAAGCCATTACGCCCGTCAGGATGACGTAGCAGTCGGGACACCTATCGCAAACCGTCCACGCCCAGAGCTTGAACGCTTGATTGGGTTTTTCGCCAATACATTGGTTCTCAGAACTGATCTTAGCGGCGACCCAAGTTTTACGGAACTTCTGGACCGTGTGAAGCAAACAAGCTTGGGTGCATTTGAACACCAAGATATCCCGTTTGAACATCTGGTCGAAGAGCTTCAACCGGTTCGTGATATGAGCCGTAACCCGCTTTTCCAAGTTATGTTTGTATTACAGAATACGCCTATCAAGCCCGACGCCATCACTGGTTGTGAGCTTAGCCTGGTGGATGTGGACACTGAGGGCTCGAAGTTCGATCTGCACTTGTCCATGCTTGAGTTGGCCGGTGAGATGGTCTGGGAGATGGAATACAACACGGACCTCTTCGACAAGTCCACCGTTGAGTCATTGCTTAAAGACTTTCAAATGGTGCTCGAGAAAGGTTGTGAAGAAGCCGATGCACCGATCAGCGAGATTGTTGCAGACGTTGGGGTACGTAAAGCGCAGTGGGTCGTCGCATCTACATTCACGGCAGATCCTGTTGCGGAATCCATGCATTATTGGATGGGGAATTTACACATGCCTGGCCAGGTGGCCTTGGCCGATTACAATCAGATTTTCCAAGAATTACTCGATCCAGCCAGTCTTTTTGCCCGCAATACACTGGGTGCGAATATTGTGCTCGTCCGGTTTGAGGATTGGCTGCGTTTCCAAAAAGATGTTGCAGACCCATGGGACCACTTGGAGCGTACGGCATCTGAGTTGCTTGATGCCTTAAAGCAGGCCTCCGCTCGTATGTCTGTCCCGCTCTTGGTGATGGTTTGCCATAATACGCCCGGCAATGAAGTGCGCGGCGTAAGTGCTGAAGATTATCGTAAGCTTGAAGATGTTTTACGCATTGGCCTGAAGGCCGTAGGGAATCTTTACTTTATTGGTACTCAAGAATTTGAAGAGCTGTATCCCGTTGATGATTATTACGATGGTCGCGGTGATGAAGTGGGCCATATGCCATTTAAGAGCGAATATTTTGCGGCCATGGGTACAATGCTCAGCCGCAGACTCTTTGTTCTCAAGACCTCGCCATTCAAGGTCGTGGTATTGGATTGCGACAATACCGTTTGGAAGGGTGTCGTTGGTGAAGATGGCGTGGATGGGATTGAGTTCGACCCAGCCCGTCAGCGTTTTCATGCGAAGCTTCTCGAGCAGCAAAAAGCGGGCAAGATTCTCTGCCTAGCCAGTAAGAATGAAGAAGCCGATGCCATGGCAGTTTTTGATGAACGCGAAGACAGCATGATTAAACGTGAACATCTCGTGGCCTGGCGAATCAATTGGATGCCGAAGTCACAAAATATTCGAGAGATGGCTGAAGAACTCAATCTGGGGATGGATAGCTTTATCTTCATCGATGATAACCCTGTGGAGTGTGCCGAAGTCCGAGCCGGTTGCCCAGATGTGCTTGTGGTGCAGTTCCCAGACGACCCAGAAGATATCGATAAGTTAACAAACCATCTCTGGGCATTTGATAACCTTACGGTTACGGCAGAAGACCAGAAGAGAACTCAGCTTTATCAACAGAATTTAGAGCGCGATAAGGTCGAGCAGGGTGAAGGCGATTTCCAAGCTTTTCTGCAGAATCTTGGCTTGGAAGTAGATTTACACCCCATGACGCCCGAGGAGCTTCCACGGGTTTCTCAGTTAACGAACCGAACGAATCAGTTCAACGCGAGCACCACCCGCCGAACGGAAAAAGACGTGGAAGCATTTTTAGCCACGCCTGGTTGCGGCTGCCTCACGGCCACTGTTCGAGACAGATTCGGTGAATACGGCCTTGTGGGCGTTGCGATGTACAAGACCACCGAAACTCATTTCGAGATTGATACCATCTTGATGAGTTGCCGAGTTT
>JABJBS010000056.1 GCA_018668695.1 Deltaproteobacteria bacterium | reverse complement strand
TTCCACGAAGCAGACTTACTACACCGAAGTCACGGGGGTTCGACGCATCAAATGCAAACAAATTTATTTGTGAACAGTGAAATAGGTCGTTTACGCGAAGTTATATGTCACCCGCCAGGCCCTGAGCTTTTAGCGGTCACGCCCATGACCCGGCAGGAGTACCTCTACGATGACATCATCGACCTTGATGGCGCGATGGACGAACACCGCCGGTTTACTTCAATTTTAAGCCGGTTTGCCAATGTTCTCGACGTTCGGACTCTGCTTGAGCAAACCTTGGAAAATGAAGACGCTCGCAATTTTCTAATCGAACGATCCATTGAGATTACGGCTTTTCGCTCTCTTTCTGACTTGAAGAACGTGGCCCCGGCTGAACTTGCCCGGTGCTACATTGAGGGGTCGTCCATTCCGAGCGGAGCTTTCGCTCGTAAGCTAGAATTAGAAAATTACGCGCTCCCACCCTTGCCGAATCAATTTTTTACCCGTGATGCCTCCATGGTCATCGGGGATCAGGCGGTTGTTAGCGCGATGCGATTTTCGAGCCGTTGGCCGGAAGAAGCCTTGATGCGAACCATCTATGGCTACCATCCTCGTTTTGCCGATCCGAATATTCTCTACGATGGGAGTGATGAGCGCCGTAAAGGCATCACACTTGAAGGCGGCGATGTACATGTTATCTCGGATGACACCGTACTTGTGGGGCTTTCGGAGCGTACCAGCCCATCGGCATTGGATGAGTTGTGTGAGCTTCTCTTTACCAGCACGAAGATTACGGAAGTATTAACGATTGTTTTACCGGAGCGTTCCACCGCGATTCACCTGGATATGGTCTGGTCCCAAATCGACCATAATATCTGCGTGGCCTACGGTCCTCTTTTTCATGGTACGAGCCGTGCGCCGGTTTTACATAGGCGAAAAGGTGAGGAGTCGGTACGGGAAGCCGACGATCTCTTTAAAGCTTTTGCCAATATTGGAATCAAAATGGAGCCGGTTTACTGCGGAGGCGATTTGCCGCCCCGGCGTGAACGTGAGCAATGGGCTTCAGGCTGTAATTTCTTTGCAGTGGCTCCAGGCCAAGCCCTTTCTTACCGGCGCAATCATGGCACCCTAGAAGCATTGGAGAAGGCGGGTTTTCGCTTGGTGGATGCTGAAGCCTTTTTGTTGGGCGACGAGGAAGTGGCTGAGGACGATAAAGTGATCCTGACTTTCGCCGGTCCTGAGCTTGTTCGCGGGGGCGGCGGGCCTCGCTGTATGACTTGCCCGGTAAAGCGAGATCCTATTTGAGGGCACCGAGTTTCACCTGCTTGAAGTAGGCTACAGTCATGGGCGATGCGCTCTATCTTTTGTATACAAAACTAATCCATGTGTTTACACTGTCAACCAATGGATACGGATCTTCCGCTTTACCAGAGGGACTCCCTTTTGTTGAACCATTAAGTATCTAATATTATTAAGGTATTATTCGATTATAGTTTGGCACCAAGATTGCTAAACAAATAGTGACACCGTGGCGCCTCTTGTTGGCCGCCTCGACGAAAGGAATGAACAATGAAGATTAAGCTATTGAGCAGCCTTGCCGTTTGCGCGTTAGCGCTTGGGGCCTGCTCGGATGACGACACAACGAATCCAAGCATTACGCCGAACCAGTCTATGACCACAGCTCAGCTGATTGGCTTTCAGTCATGCGAAGAGCTCGAGCTTCAACTGAAGGGTTCGCTCTCGGCGCGCCTGGAAAACGAGCTAAGAATGCAAAACAACAACTACTATGGTGGTTGGGCTGATGGGGGCGACATGGCGGCTGAAAGTGCCGATGCATCCGCAAGCGACTCTGCAGGTTCCGGTTCGGGAAGCAATTCAAGCGAGCCACGAGAAGAGGGTGTGGATTTTTCGGGAACGAATAATCAGGAAGATGGCGTTGATGAAGCCGATTTTGTGAAGACCGACGGCTACTATATTTACACGCTCAACGGCAACCGATTGGAAATCTTTGGCGTGCCCAATTTTGGTGATCTCGTTCACCAATCTACAACGCTTGTAGAGGGCCGGCCCAGCCAAATGCTGATGGAAGGTGACAAAATGGTCATCTACTCTTCGATTAATGTATGGTCGCTTCCCGAGGGTCACCCAGTGCGCGCGCTTATTGGCCAAGAGTTTAACGATGAGTACAACTACTGGTATTGGCGGGTGCAGTCACTTACCAAGGTCACCGTGGTTGATATGACAGACCGCTTGAACCCCGTTATTGCACGTCAGCTTTACCTTGAAGGTCAGTACCAAACAGGACGCAAAGTGAACGCAAATGTTCGCATGGTCAGCCACGCTTGGATGAACCTACGCGGGGTAAGTACTTGGCCACAAGTGCCGGACACCTACTACGATTATCAGTATGACGATCCTGAGCGTGAATCGATTTGGGAACAAGCAGTTGAAGATACCATCGCCAGCAACAACGCAGTCATCGCAGAGTACGAACTAAGCGACATGGTTCCCCGATTGTATGAGCGCCTCATGGACGACTCATTTGTTGAGCACACCTATACAGCGAACAACTGCAACAACTTCTCTATCCCTGAAGACGGCAACGGCATGGGCTTTACCTCCATTCTAAGCCTTGACCTTTTTGGCGATGACTTTGCATTTGAAGCAGACCACCTCTTAACCAACTGGAGCCATGTCTATGCTTCCACAGACACCTTGGTGATTGCTGAGCCAGCTCAGGATTGGTGGTGGTTTTGGGGCAACCCAGATGAAGATGAAGCAACGAATATCCACCGCTTCGATATCAGCGAAGGCATCAATACGGTTTATGCAGGCAGTGGCCGCGTACCCGGTATGATTTTGGGACAGTTCTCTTTATCGGAGCACAATGATTATATCCGCGTCGCCTCCACAACCGGCCGGTGGAACCGCTGGTGGGAAGAAGAGCCCGAGCCAAGTGTGAGCCATGTTTACGTGTTGGGTGAGGCGCTTACTGAAGACAATGCAGTCACACTCGATGTGGTTGGTCATGTGGGTGATATTGCTCCTACCGAGCGTTTGTGGTCCAGCCGTTTTGTGGGAGATGAAGGTTACCTTGTAACTTTCAGAAACATCGATCCTCTGTGGACAATCGATTTGAGCGACCCAACCAATCCACAAATCAAAGGTGAGCTCGAAGTACCGGGTGTGTCCACTTACATTCACCCTCTCAAGGATGAGCAAGAAGGCTTCTTGTTAACGATTGGGTATGGCGGTGACGGCGATGGTCTTGATTGGAATACTCAGATCTCTTTGTTTGATGTGACCAACTTTTCAAACCCGCAGCTTGCCTCAGCGATGCCAATGGCGATGCAAGAAGGTGACGGATGGTACTATGGCTGGAGCGAGGCCAACTATGAGCACAAGGCATTTCAGTATTGGGCGCCGAAAGGTCTTTTGGCCATTCCACTTTCAACTTATCGCTGGGTTCAAAATGGCGGCGATTATTATTATGAGTATTCCAGCCGTCTTGAGCTGATTCAGGTTGATGTTGAAAACGGACTCTCCAATTACGGAAGCATCGACCACAGTGACTTCTTTAATGACCAAAGTAACTGGTACTGGAATTACCGAGATGTTCGCCGCAGCATTTTCATGGGTGACTACATCTACGCAATCAGTGACCGGGGAATCACAGCCCATACGGTGGAAGGCTTAAACCTAAGCGCTTCCTATCAGCTTGCAGGCTCTACAACGTATGACCACTGGGATTGCTGGGACTGTGAACTGGCAGATTAATTTTTAAGGTGCGGTGACCAGCATATTGCTGGCGTCGCCTGGGCAAAAAGTCCCCTCTGCTTTTGGCAGAGGGGGCTTTTTTTTTGAGCTCTTACTCAAAGCAAATGGTGTCGTAGGTCACCGTGATATGCTGACTGGCCCCGGGAACTTCGCTGCCGTTGAAGATGATGGAGTTGGTATCCGCATCAAAGCTCCAACCGTTGGCGGAACTAAGTGGCACGTTCTGGCAATTGATTGGGTTGCCGTTTCCGTCGTCATCACAGACTTCCACCGTAATCGTTCCGGCAGTAGCTGGCCGTGAAAGGGGGAACTGGCGTCTGGCGTTGAATACATCAAGCCCCAGGCTTCCAACCATGTTCGACCAGTCTGCGCTGCAAATAGATCTGAATTGTCCTCCCACAGCATTCACTGCATCATAATCAACTTGGTTTCCTTCAGCGGTGTCACAACCATTGGGTGGTGGCCCGGCAATAGCGGAAATGTTCAAGAGGTCGGGGTTGCCCACGCCTTTAAGGTTTCTAAAGAAATCCACGTAGAGCTGAGCAGTACCATCACTTTGGTCTTCTTCATCGGTTACCAAGATCACGTAGAGCTTGGCGTCTTCTCGGTAAAAACCGGCGTTGAAATCATCAATGTTCGGATAATCAAGCGCGAGCCGCGCTGCTTGAAGCGGTGACTCTTTACTATCAGAGCTTGGCCTTCCCGAGTTTGTGACCCGCACGTTGCAGTTAAACTGGCTGGACTGGGTAGCTACGGGTTGATCATCGCTTACCCAGAGTGGGTTGCCATCACAGGAATAGAGCTTACCTCGCCAATCACTTTCAGAATCCGTGTTGACCACGCCAATATGATAATCGGTGTCCAACGAGCTTGCTGCGTCGATAAACGAGCTGAAGTTGTTCGCAAGATTTTGCTGCTCTTCACTCATGGAACCAGAATCATCCACTGCCAATAGAACATCAACCAGAGGCCTCTCCGGCTGTTGGAATACATCAATGCCTGTGCTGTCGAGTGTGCCTTCTGCCGTCATTGGAACGGTGAAGTATTCTTCGTTGTCATCTGTGGATTGAATTTCCACAACGCCGCTGGAATCTCCCACTGCGGTAGCACAGAAGCGAACTTCAAATTCAGTATCGCTGCCAGGAGGCAGTGTCATGGAGGTTGGCTGCGTTGTTTCAAACCCAGGGTCTGAAGTACCGAGAATACCAAGGCTATTGATATCAAGGGTGCCATCGCCCGAGTTGTAGACAGCTACGCGAACCCATTCTGAGCAGCAACCTACGGTTACGAGTCCAAAATCAATTTGTCCTGGGATCACATCGATGTCTGGTCGGGTGCCATTTCCTGCGAGCGCCAATTCTTCGGTGGCGAGTGTGCCACCCGCGCCGCTGTTGGTTGTGAAAAGGATATTATTTTGGCCGCAGAGAAAAGGAATTTCTTCAAACGGATTGTTGCCTGATGGGGGAACCGGTTCGAATCGAACATCTACGGTGCGGTAATCATTCACTGGAATGATGCCCGGTAGGCTATCGCTGGTCCAAGAAAACGCGGCGGAAGTTCCTGAACCCAGAGCAATCTGAGCAACACTGCAATCTTCTGATCCCGTGTTGATTATTTTAAGCTCCATGGTTTTATCTTGGCCGATATTTACGTTTCCGAAGGCCAGAGATTCCTGCGGGCAGAAGAAAGTTGCCGGGGACACAGGAGAGAAGCTGATAGAGCAGTTGGGTGAACCACCGCCACGTGCTTCAAGCAGAAGCTCTTCACTGGCCCCTTCGGCCGATGTGTAGGGAAGTTTACCAAAGTGGTTCATGGCTAAATCAACAGCCGGGCGCTTGAAGATGAGTTCAATGGGACCAAATGATTCACCGGGTGCAAGGTCAAAGGTACTTGGAGCGGTGTTTGTGGGGTAGTACTCAAACATTTCAGCGCTGTTGGGATCAAGAATCAAAGCGCCAAGGTCGACCTCAGTACAAGGACGTTGCCCAACGTTTGAGAAGGTTACCAGAGCAAGCCGTGAAACAAGTTCTTCGCAGCCCGGTATTGGAATAGGCAGTGCGTCGCAGTCTTCGCCAACCCCGACTTCATCACTTGCCACCCACCCAAAGTCGACAGGACTTGGGCTTGGGACCAGGATACACTGTTCAGGCTGCCCGATCCGAGCGTTGAGATCGACCGCTGAGGTGGGTCGAAGGGTGTCATTGGTTTCAAAAATAATACGGCCCAGAGAGTTTGAGCCAATCGCATTCTGAACCTCCGGCAGGTAGCTGACGGGTAAAGCCGTGCTTTCGCCAACTGCCAGGCTTGAGGCGCCGGTCCATGGAATTTCGATGCTGTCAAACTCAGAACTGGACGAGTTGGCAAAGCTGATGCTGTCTAGGGTGAGGTCTGCATCGTAGCCGCAATTGGTGATGGTAATAGAACGCGTCTCGCTCACGTTCTGGGCGGTCGTATAAGAGGGCGCAGTACCAAACTGCAAAGTCGCATCGCCAGGGACATCGTCCTCTGTTTCAAAACAAATATGAGGCCCCACCACGCGGCCCATGAGATTCACATAAATGGGTGAGCCGAGTCCGGCAACGACAACTTCGCCGAAATGCTGTCCAGCCGTTGAGGGTCTGTATTCAACGGGTACAGTTAAGGTTTCACCCGGTGCCACTTGAGCACAGCCAAGCTCACCCAGAAAGAATACGCCATTTTCGCCAGGAATCTCCGTACTTGAAGTTTCTGGGATGCCGTCATTGGTGAGTTGAATCGTGACAAGGACTTCCGCGCTTCCAGTATTGGTAACGCTTATGCCTTGAGTTCCCAAAGCGATGGGTCGCCCGAGGACATCTTCAAAATCTGGACCGACTTCAGTATCGTTAAATGTTCCGAAGTCTACTAAGACACCTTCGCCGCATTCACCACTTTCAATGCACACATCGCAGGTGCCCGCGCCCCCAGATAAATCAATCGTCCAATTGCCGCGGATATCAGAATTGGATTCAATCGTGAGGGATGCTGTATGAACGCTGCCTGCGTTGGGGGCATACTCGATGGCAAGCTCTGCATACTGCGCGCCTTCGAGCATAAAGCCACCGTCCTGCATGGTCACGGATTCACTGGTGGCATCTTCAGCGCTGGACTCAAAGCGTTGTAACAAAACCAGACTAAAAACGTTGTCTGGGTCATCGAGTTGAATGGATTCAACCAATAAAGGCATCGGCATCCCGGAATTTTCCAGGCGCAGCGTGCGTCTTGTAGTGGAGCCTTCGGCTGGAGTGCCAAAATCAATGGATGAACTGTCTGGTGCAAGGTCCTGACACCCACATGCTTCACCTTGGTCACAGAGGGCAAGGCTCATAGAACCTCGCGCGGCGCTAAGGCTGTCGCTGCATTGACAATTACACAAGCTAATGAGGAGCCAGAAGGCCATCATGAGAATAATAGGCTTACGATACATTTATTTTCCCCCGGAACGCACCGGTTGGGTGCGATGGGCGTAAGACTAGAGGATCAGTTTTTCAATGCGCAAGCCCCAAAGACGTGATTTTGAATCTTTTATTTGGTACGACCTAGTCATGTTCGATTCTAAGAAACAGGTCCTACCGCTTTTGTTATTCCTCTTAAGCCTATCAGGTTGCGGAGGTTGCTCTGAGAAGGTGGTCGTACCACTTTTAGAAAATGTACCCGCTGACGCCAGTCTTGTTGTGGAAATGAACGATGTCGACGCGTTAATCCGTGCCTTTGGTCTTTATGTGGAGCAGGTAAGCCGGGGTGACGCCCGGCCGTTGGTCAAGCGGTTGCGCTCAGCACTTGAGACGCAGGCGGGTGTGCAGTTCTTTAAGCCAAAAACCTGGACCGAAGCAGGCGTCGACGTAAAAGCTGGGCTCGTGTTCTTTATTCGAGAAGAGCAAAAGCTGCTTTGGATGCGTGCAACCAAGCCCCAAATCGTGGAGCTGGGTCTCCAGAAACTTTTAAAACGAATCGATGGTGCCACTGCAAAACAAGAGTCCACCCATCATGGTGTTACGGTGATCACATTGGGACGTATCTTTGGTACCGAAGTGGTACCAGTGTTGCACTATGCTCGAACCGGGAATGACTACCTTTTGAGTTTAGGTACAAAGCCTGAAGCTTTGGGACAGATTATCAATCAACGAGAGAAGCGTAAGGCCGACAAGGCCCGTTGGTTGGATGATACGAAAATGAGTCAACTCTCGGCGAAGGTTCAAAAGAGTGCGATACGGTGGGTTGGGCGTTCGGATCTGGCGGCCAAGCTCTTGGGTGAGCAAGCTAAGGCGCTCAGTGATGGTGCTGCGATTGGCATTGACCTAGGACCAACCGGACTGAAAGTGGATGGTTATGTGGATTTCAAGCTCAAGGGCTTGGAGAAGCTTTTAAAGCCGGTGACTGTTCTTGAGCAGGCAAAATTGGTGGAGGAAGACGGCGCGTTGGTTCTGCTAACGGATGCCGCCCGTCCTGAATTGTTTCAAATTCTAAGAAACCAGCCCATGTTTCAAAAGCTCTTGTCCTCGGTTCAGTCTCGGTCCACTTCCGAAACCGGCTTAGATTTAGAAAATGAAGCGCTCAAGCATTTGAGCGGTCCGGTCGCGGTGGCTCTTCACCTGCAAGACATCAAAACTCTTTATTCTCGAATCACGCGAGGTGAGCGGCGATTACCTGTACTACTGGACAGTCTTCAGGTGGCAGTGGTGGCACAGATTGTAGATCCAAAAGCCATGAGCGCATTGGTGGGGCAGTCGGTGAAAATACTTACGGAGCGAGGTATGGACCTGAGGCAACGTGAAATTAAGGTAGGCACAAAAGTTGCGACGCAGTTTGAGCCAGATAAGCCTTCGCCGCGCATTGGTTGGGGAACCGCGGGGAATTATTATTATTACGCTGCGGGTACAGGGCGAGCAGAAAAAATCGCAAAGCATTTACTAAGCGAGAATTCAAAGAGTGCGTTCCCAGCTCTCCAAAGCTCGGTTGCCGCTTCCTTGGCTCAGGAGCCAGGCACCCAAGTGGCGGTCTTGAGAACCCAAGTTGTGGCTGAATCACTTGGTCTCTTGCTAAAGCAAACCAATATCCCAGCGGTGGCGAAGCTGGGCCTCACTCAGCAGGCCGATATGATTTTGGCATTGCTTGGAGGTCTTGACGATATTGCTTTGGGCATTAATGTTGAGCCGGGTCATGTTGTTGTCAAATTGAGACAGAGTCTTTGATGACTGCCGAACCTCTCGTAAGTTTAAGAAATGTTGTTAAACGCTTCAAAGATGGAGCAGGCGAAACAACAATATTAGACGGTGTCGACTTGGCTGTGATGCCGGGTGAGTTGGTTGTTCTCTTAGGATCCTCTGGTTCTGGAAAAAGCACGTTGTTACATCTTATGGGTGCACTTGATGTTGAGTACCAAGGCACCGTTCATGTTTTAGGAAAAGAACTCAAAGCTCTCAAAGACCGGGAGCGGGCGGGTTTACGCAGTGAGAAAATAGGCTTTGTCTTCCAAGCCTACCATTTACACGGTGAACTGACGGCTCTTGAAAATGTCCTGTTGGCGGCGATGTTCTCGTCGAAAGCACCTGACCGAAAATGGGCGGAACAGCTTCTGAATCAGGTTGGGCTTACTAAGCAAAAAGACCGAGAAGCACGCCATCTCTCAGGGGGTGAAAAGCAGCGTGTGGCTTTGGCTCGAGCACTCTATCACAATCCGCCTATTATTTTGTGTGACGAGCCCACTGGAAATCTCGACCAAGACAATGCCTCCGAGGTCCTGCGTTTACTCAGCAGTATGCGTTTGGAAAAAACTTGCATCGTCGTTGTAACTCACGATGAGCGCTTGGCGCAGCAGGCTGACCATGTGTGGAAGCTGGTTGGGGGGCGACTATGTTAAGAGAACGCCTCGTGAACTTGGCGGTGAATAACCTACGGTCTACGCCTCGCCGCGCAGCGGTGTCTGCTATGGGGGTGATGATAGCCAGCTGTGTTTTGTTTATGGTGGTAGGTCATGGTTTTGCCATTCGCGCTTTGGTCACGGAAAAAGTGGTGCGTGATCTTCCCATCAATATGCTCGAAGTCGCTCCGAGAACCCTCGATCTTGGAATGTTTAAACTCGATGCCCACAAGCTTTTTGGCGGCTCCCAAATCAACGAGGGTAAACTCCAAGTGCTCACCAAGATTCCAGGTGTGGATGCAGTTTATCCTAAATTGGAAGTGAAGCTTCCACTGGGTGCTCGAGGCGGCCGCGAAATTTTCGGACGTTCGCTCTACACGGATTTGTTTATGGTGGGTTTACCCAAAGAACTTCTCCTGCCTGAGGTCGGTGAGACTTTAAACGAAGACTCTTCCACAATACCGGTGGTTATTTCAGATCAGCTCTTGGAGATTTACAATCAGTCTGTGGCATCAGCGCTTGGTATGCCTCAGATCACAGCTCAGCTCATTACCGGATTTGAATTTGATATGGTGATTGGTAAATCACTGATGCTGGGCAGCCGAGGTGCCAAGGACAAGGGCGTTGAGCGGGCGCGCATTGTTGGTGCCTCTCAATACGCATTACGCCTCGGGGTGACGGTTCCACTGGAGGTCGCGCGCGGCTTGATGAGCCGTTACGGGGAGAGTAATGGGGCGGAGAGTTATTCATCTGTTCTTATCCGGGCCAAAAGCCCAGAGGATATCCCGGCGATTGCCGATGCAGTGGAAGAGCTTGGTTTGAGTTTGGATAAAGGGGCCCGGCAAGTTGCCGACATCATGAATATGATCTTGGTCTTTTTTGCACTCCTTGGCGGCAGCATGCTCATGATGGCTGCATTGAATATCGGCCATAGCTTTTTCGCTCAAGTCACTGAACGCCGTGCTGAACTCGGAATTTTACGAGCTCTGGGAGCGCGTCGCCGGGATGTGATGATTTTGGTTCTCTCGCAAGCGGCGGTTATCGGGATGGTGGGCGGCCTGGTGGGCTGCGTACTCGGCCTTGGCCTTGCGGGTACGCTGGATGCTTGGATTCTTGGGACGCTGCCCGACTTTGCATTCAAGCCAGATACATTGTTTTTGTTTCCACCGACTATCTTTATTTTCGTGTGGTTGTCGTCGATTTTGGCCGCCGTTTTGGGGGCCTCTTGGCCAGCTTGGTCGGTGGCAAATGCGAGCGTGACGCAGGTCTTAAGTGATTAAGGGGTGCGCGTTTTTAGCTTGAGAGCGTGCAGCGCGCCGCCCATGACATCGGTAAATGCTGCGTAGACCATGCGGTGCTGATTGACGGGTGATACGCCGGCAAAGGTCTCGGAAACAACTTCAACATCCCAATGGTCTTGACCACCGGTCATATCCTTGATGACAACTTGCGCGCCTTCAATTTCTTTTTTGATTCGGGTTTCGATTTCTTCCGCAGTGATCATGACGCGTCCTTTATCATGGGTGGTGGAGCGGCTATGGCAGTGTGATACAGCGTTTGTCAACGTTTGCAGCACACTGCCGGTCGGTTGATACCTGAATTCTTAAAGAGTAACAGGGTCGGGTTTGTCTTTGGACCACTCAAAGGAACGCATTGCTTCGTTTACCACCTTCGCTTTGATTTTACCTTCGCGGTAAAGCGTGGATAGAGCTGTAATAACGATTGAGGCAGTGTCTACCTCAAAGTGTCGCCGCAGTGCTTCGCGTGTATCGGAGCGGCCGTAGCCATCGGTACCGAGAACAACGTAGCGGTTGGGAACAAAGTCGCTGATGATTTGCGGCAACTCACTCACCCAATCCGAAGCAGCAATAACCGGACCTTCGGCGCCGTCGAGTACCTGCGTAATAAACGGCACTTGCTTCTTACCTCGAGGGTTGAAGCGATTGTGACGAGCGGTACGGCGAGCATCTCGGTAGAGCTGTTGATAGCTTGTAACGCTCCAAACGTCCGCTGCAATATTGTATTGCTCCGCTAGAATTTGCTGAGCCGTACGAACGGAATTCAAAATCGTTCCGCTTCCGAAAAGCTGGAGTTTTGCCTCGGGCTTATCTGGCATCGGCGTAACGGGCGGCAGCTGATAGATACCGCGAAGAATTCCTTCTTCTGCACCCTCGGGCATCGCCGGCATGGTGTAGTTCTCGTTGTAGAGAGTGATGTAGTAGAGGCAGTCTTCGTCCTTGTCGAGCATACGCGTCAGGCCGTCGCGCACAATCACAGATGTTTCGTAGGCATAGGCTGGGTCATACGCTCGGCAGCTTGGTACTGCATTGGCGTAAAGTAGGCTGTGCCCATCTTGGTGCTGGAGTCCTTCACCGTTGAGTGTGGTTCGGCCAGCTGTGCAACCCAGTAGAAATCCCCTCGCCCGGGCATCGCCGCATTGCCAAATTTGGTCACTGGTGCGTTGAAAACCAAACATCGAATAAAATAGGTAGAATGGAATGGTTACAGTTCCATGGGTGGCGTAGCTCGTTCCGGCAGCCTGGAAGGAGGCCATCGAGCCTGCTTCAGTAATACCCTCTTCTAAGATTTGGCCATTTTGGCTCTCTCGGTAGTACAAGAAGTGGTTGGCATCGACGGGTTCGTATTTTTGCCCCATGGAAGCGTAAATACCTACTTCTCTAAAGAGAGCATCCATACCAAAGGTTCGACCTTCATCCGGAATAATCGGGACGACATGCTTGCCTATTTTCTTGTCACGTAAAAGTCCTCGCAAGAGTCTCACAAAAGCCATGGTAGTAGAGACTTCTGCTTTTGCCGCGCCTTTAAATGCCTCTTCAAAGATTTTATCTTCTGGGCAACTCAGGGCCGGCTTTGGAGCGCGTCGTACAGGCAGCGAACCGCCGAGCGCAAAGCGTCGCTCTTTAAGATACTTAACCTCTGGGCTTTGCTCTCCCGGGTGAAAATACGGCGCTTCTTCGAGCCGGTCATCAGGGATAGGAAGCTCAAGGGTATCTCGGAACATTCTCAAGTGGTCCAAGTCCAGCTTCTTCATCTGGTGGGTTACGTTACTGGCTTCAAAGCCTTCTCCAAGTGTCCAGCCTTTTACGGTCTTACATAGGATGGCAACCGGACCATCTGTATATTCTACAGCGCGTTTGTAAGCTGCATAGAGTTTTCGATAGGAGTGGCCACCTCGTCTCAATTTAGGAAGAGCTTCATCGGGGATGGTTTTGAGAAGTAATTCCATGGCAGGGTCACCGTTACAGAAATCCTTACGAATGTAGGCACCATCGGAAACCGAATACTTCTGAAATTGTCCATCAACGACTTCGTTGCAGCGTTTTACCAATGCACCGTCAACATCGTTTGCGAAGATTGGATCCCACTCAGGGCCCCAGATGACTTTGATGACATGCCAGCCAGCACCGCGGAAAACAGCTTCCAACTCTTGAATGATTTTGCCATTGCCACGAACCGGACCATCGAGTCTTTGTAGGTTGCAGTTGACGACAAACTTCAGGTTGTTGAGGCCTTCTCGCGTGGCCACACTAAGAGCGCCCAGTGTTTCAGGCTCATCACACTCGCCATCGCCAAGGAATGCCCAAACACGGCAATCGGTGGTGTCTTTGAGGCCGCGGTTATGCAGATAGCGGTTGTAACGCGCCTGATAAATTGCGGCCATGGCACCAAGGCCCATGGATACGGTTGGGAATTGCCAAAAGTCTGGCATCAACCAAGGGTGGGGATAACTTGAAAGCCCAACGCCGCCGGTCTCTCTTCGAAAATAATCGAGCTTTTCACGGCTTAAGCGCCCTTCAAGAAAGGCTCGGGCATAAATCCCGGGTGCAGCGTGCCCTTGGATGAAGAGTTGATCTCCGCCGGTGGTTGAGTCCGGTCCGCGGAAGAAGTGGTTGAAGCCTACTTCGTAAAGACTTGCACTTGAAGCGTAGGTTGAGATGTGTCCGCCGATACCTGGGAAGCGTTTGTTGGCACGTTGAACCATGGCCATAGCATTCCAGCGAATCATACGCCGTACCCGCTTTTCCATCATTTCATCACCGGGAAAATCGGGCTCTTGTTCAACAGGGATGGTGTTGATGTAAGGCGTTTGGATAAGGGGAGGCACACCAACATTGAGCTCTTTGGCTCGGGACAAGACGGCTCGCAGAATATAGGCTGCACGTTCAGGGCCATCTACGTTGATGAGGCTCTCTAGTGATTCAAGCCATTCGTCGGTTTCGCCAGGATCGATATCGGGGAGTTGGGATTTGTACTGATCAAACATAACTGTGTACTCCACACATCATGCAGCTCTTTTTAGATAGGTGCAGATTTGCGTGTTGGAAGCTTAGAGGTTTTCGCCATCCTCATCTGAAGATGGTTTTGTTGCGCTTTGTGGCATCTTAAATCCTGTAGACCCTTCTCCAGTAATCGACAAGACATCGGCAATGACATCGTGATGGCCAAAGCCAGCTGGATATGAGTGGGCACAGGCGCCTGAAATAACGAGGACAGCTCGGTCACTGCTTTTATTACCGATGGCTCGTAGGGTGGAAGGATCAACCCGAACGATATCACCCTTTTTTAGGATGATGCGTTCTTCAGATTTGTCGTCCTTTAGAATGATTAGGTCGGCAACACCGTCAATGCAGTAATAAACTTCTTCTTGCTCGCGGTGGCTGTGGAAAAAGTCAAAGCCTTCCCCGCGCGTCAGAGTGTAAACCGAGAATCCGAGATTCTTCAGGCCAAGCTGCAGAGCGAAGTCCGAAGGACCGTCGTTTTTTTTGTCGAAGTTGTAGTGACCCTTAGAATATGCCATCGGCAGAATCTAGCCCCTTTAGAGGCTATGGGCAACCTACAGAAGGCATTTCAGTGAAGCTTGACAATAATGATACAGAGCCATGCACTTTAAGGTTGTAGCACAACGCGTCACTTTGATGTATTGATTTGGGGTAACTTGCTTGGCGCTTCGTGGACATTGTATAGCTGCCAGCTGAATTTAGAGAGTTTTGGAGTGTCAAATGGCGTTTTGTCGTTTTTGGATTATCGCTTTGGTGTTGCTAGCGTCCGTACCGGCCATGGGTGCGCAGCGAGCTCAAGTTCTCGAGGATATTCTCGAGCAGGTGCGTGCTTCGTACAATAAGCAAGAACGCCCAATGGTGATTTTCGATGTGGACGGCACGCTCTTGGATAACCGAACCAGGATTCAGCGTATTCTTATCGAATACTCAGACGCGGAACTGAAGAAGGCCCGGCCTGACGAAGCGAAACTGATTCGTGAAATCGACATCGACAAGATCGAGTACCGTGTGGCGGATACTCTTAAGGGCATTGGCATCGACGACTCAGGCATCATCAATAACGCGATGGTTTTTTGGGGCGAGCGTTTCTTTACCGATGATTATTTACGCTACGATGTACCAACGCCAGGTGCAGTAGACTTTGTACGTACTCTTTATTCAAGTGGTGCCAAGATTGTTTATCTGACGGGGCGCGATACAGAGCGCCAGCTTTTAGGAACCGTTCGTACATTACGCGAAAAAGGCTTTCCAATCGGCATCCAGGGAACTGAGCTCATTATGAAGCCAACGCCCCAGACCCAAAATGCGATGTTTAAGCAACGGGTCACAAACTACTTGCGACATTACGGCAAGGTGGTTGCAACATTTGATAACGAACCAGGAAATATTAACGTCTACCGCCGTGCCTTCGGTAAAGCGATCTGCATTCTATTTCAGGCCAAGCATTCATTGGATGCACCGCCGCTTCTGCCCAACATCAACGAACTCTCAAGCTTTGAAAAGATTCCAGATCCAGCACCCATCCAAGTGGTCCAAACGCCTGTGGATGCTGCTGCCCAGATTGAAGTGGAAGCCGAAGCCCCAAGCGCTCCAGCCGAAACTGCTCCGGTACCCGGTGTAGAGACCGAGGACGTACAAGAGGCTGAACCAGAGCCAGCGAATCCAGTTGTACCTTAAGATAGATGTATCTTAAGACAGTGAGCTAACCGCTCGGGTTGTTATTTCTATTTTTCGAGACGCGCGGTCTCGCATGCACAATCTTCTGGGTTGGCGGCGCCGCCGCAGGAACCCTGCAGGCACCGATCACTGAAGATAACGCCAACAGCCATCATAAACATGAGGCAGGCCATAGCGGTTATGGTGAGAATCAACGTCGACATACTTATTATTTAGCGCTCTTCGTGCGATTTGCAAAGGTAGAACTTGGTTTTTCTACCAGTTTACCGGTGTTATCTCGGATAATGAAAAGCGCTGCAATCTGCTCTTGTTCGGCAAGTTTTGGGCCTTTGATGGGACCGAGAACGTTCAGTGCGGTCGCCAGAGCATCTGCCTCGGCGCAGGAGCCAGCAACGACAGAAACGCTGGCTAAATTGTGTTTGATAGGCTTTCCGGTTTGAGGATCGATGGTGTGCGAGAAGCGTAAGCCATCTTTCTCATAGAAGTTTCTATAATCTCCACTGGTTGCCAGGGCTTCACCGGATAAGGCGACTACTTGAAAAATCCCCGGAGCATGAGCCGATGGAGTTTCGATGCCGATGCGCCAAGTGGTATCTTTGGCATTTTGACCTTTCGCAAAAACTTCTCCGCCAATCTCAATCATATAATTGTGGTGCCCGAGCGCTTCGATCGACTGAGCCACTTGGTCGACCGCAAACCCCTTGGCGATGGCCGATAGGTCAACGTAGGTCTTGGGGTGTGCCTTGCTTAGGCTCTGGCTGTTAATCGTTAGCTTTTGGTAGCCAACGTAGGTGAGAAGCTCAGTGAGCTGCTCTTCCCTGACTTGATTTTGAGGTCCCTCAGGACCAAACCCCCAAGCATTGACCAAAGGCCCCACAGTGACATCAAAATGGCCGCCGGTAAGCTTGCTGATGCCTTGAGCAAGTTGCACGACCTCGAGGGTTAGGGCGCTCATGGGCTGTGGCTGCGTTGATTCAGAGGCGTTAAAAAGCGAGAGCTCAGAAGTCTTAAGGTAGGTGCTCATGGCCGCATTGACAGCGTTCATAGCCTCTAGGGCTGACTTTTCGATGGGTGCTTTATCGGCGGGACTCAGGTCTCTTCCTACGACTTTGACGGAATAGGTGGTGCCCATGATGGGGCCAGTGAGCTCGACGGACCACGGCGGTGCGCCGGGTGAACCAGGCATCAATCGATAAACGCAAAGTGCCCCGAAGAAGAGGATCATGAAGGGGAGAGCTTTCGGGATTTTACGATTTGGATTCATATGGGTTTATTAGGCCTGAATCGGGGAATACTCAAAGAGATAAGTGGTAAATTTTGAGTTGTTTTGCACTGAAGTTAGAGGATTTTTAGGCAAAAAAAAGCCCGGACAATCTGCCCGGGCTTTTCATCTTGTTTATTAACCGCCGAAGTCATCCAAAAAGACATTCTCGGGCTCGACACCTAATTCGTCGAGCATGTTGATAACGGCCTGGTTCATCATTGGTGGCCCACACATGTAGTATTCACAATCCTCAGGTGAGGGGTGGTTCGACAAGTAGTTTTCGAGCAATACTTGGTGAATGAAGCCTTTGTAACCCATCTTTGAACCAAGAGGCTTGCGGCTTTCTGAGTCTGGATTATCCCAGTCGTCCTCGGCTTGAGGATCCGAAAGGGCGATGTGCCACTCAAAGTTTTCATTATCCTTTTGAATGCCATCAAAATCTTCAACGTAAAAAGCTTCTCGATAACTTCGCGCACCGTACCAGAAGGAAACCTTGCGGTCCGTGTGGATACGTTTGAACTGGTCAAAGATGTGTGAGCGCATTGGAGCCATACCGGCACCGCCGCCAACAAACACAAACTCAACGTCATTATCACTCGCGAAGAATTCTCCGTAAGGTCCAGAGATCGTCACTTCATCGCCGTCTTTAAGGTCGAAGATGAAGCTGGACATCTTGCCCGGTGGAATACCTTCAGGCCCACGTGGTGGTGGCGAAGCAATCCGGACGTTGAGCATGATGATGCCCTTTTCTTCCGGGTAGTTGGCCATGGAGTAAGCGCGAATGACTTCTTCATCAACCGTACTCACATAACGCCACATGTTGAACGTATCCCAGTCGCCTCGGTATTCTTCGTCGATGTCGAAGTTTTTGTATTCCGCTACGTGAGGTGGACATTCAATCTGAATGTAACCGCCGGCACGAAAGGGAACTTCTTCACCGGGAGGAAGTTCAAGAACGAGCTCTTTGATAAAAGTTGCAACGTTGTTGTTGCTGCGTGTTTTACAGCTCCACTTACGAATGCTGAACACTTCTGGTTCAAGCTCAATTTCCATATCGCTCTTCACTTTGACCTGGCAGGCCAAGCGACACCCTTCACGGGCTTCACCGCGAGAGACATGGCCTTCTTCTGTGGAGAGCAGGGTACCGCCGCCGGCATGTACATGAACTTTGCACACACCGCAGCTTCCTTTGCCGCCACAAGCAGAAGGGATGAAGAGCTTGTTGGCGCTGAGAACATTCAAGAGGGTATCACCCGCTGGAATCTTCAGTGCCTTGGAAGGGTCTTCATTGATTAAAATGGTGACTTCTTCACTGTTGACGAGCTTTGCTTTGGCTCCGAGTAAAACGGAGACCAGCGCAACGACCATCACTGTGAACATCACAACGCCAAGTAAAATGGTTTCCATATCGAGACTCTCCTACAACCTAAAGTTGGATGCCCGAGAAGGCCATAAATCCAATGGCCATCAAACCGGTGGTGATAAAAGTAATTCCCAGGCCTCTTAGCCCTGCAGGAATATCGCTGTAGCGCATTTTCTCGCGAATAGCGGCAAGAGCGATAATTGCCAAGGCAAAGCCAATGCCGTTACCAACGCCGAATACAACGCTTTCGGCAAAGTTGTAATCGCGCTCAACCATGAAGAGTGATGAGCCAAGAATGGCACAGTTCACCGCAATCAAGGGTAAGAAGATACCCAGGGCTGAGTAGAGAGCGGGCATGAATTTATCGAGTGCCATCTCAACGATTTGAACTGCCGCGGCAATCGTTCCAATCATCGCAAGAAAGTTCAGGAATGAAAGGTCAGTGCTGGCGAAGTCGTCGCTTAACCAGGTGAGCGCCCCTTCTTTGAGCAATCCATTGTAGATGAGGTTGTTGAGCGGGCAGGTTACTCCCAAAACGAAAATAACCGCTGCGCCAAGCCCCATGGAAGTGTCCACTTTCTTGGAGCAAGCCAAGAACGTACACATCCCCAAAAAGAACGCGAGCGCCATATTTTCAACAAAGATGGCCTTAGTAGCCAGACTTATATAATGTTCCATTTCAATCCACCTCGACCTGGTCTGGTTTCCAAACTCGCAGAGCCCAGATGAGCAATCCGATAATCACAAACGCTGACGGAGCCAGCATCATTAAACCATTGGGGGTGTACCAACCACCTTCGGTGACCAGCGGGAGAACATCCAGACCGAATAGCTTACCCGAGCCGAAAAGTTCACGAAAGAAAGCTACGATCACCAAGCACAGGCTGTAACCGAGGCCGTTTCCGATACCATCGATGAAGCTAAGCCACGGGCCATTTTGCATGGCGTATGCTTCTGCACGGCCCATAACGATGCAGTTGGTTATAATGAGACCCACAAATACCGAAAGCTGTTTCGATACATCGTATACGAAAGCTTTGAGGACTTGGTCTGTAATAATAACCAACGATGCAATGATGGTCAGCATAACGATGATTCGGATGTGAGAAGGAATCTTGTTCCGAATGATGCTGACGGACATGTTTGATAGAGCCACAACGGCTGTCAAAGCCACGCTCATAACAAGAGCGGTTTCCAGCTTTGTAGTCACCGCCAGGGCTGAGCAAATACCGAGTACCTGCAGGCCGATGGGGTTGTTGTCAAAAAGCGGATCGAGAAGTGCTGATTGTTCTGCTTTACCCATTTTAACTGCCCCTTTCCTTAAACTGCTTGAGGTAAGGACCAAAGCCATGGGTCCCTAACCAGAATTGAACCAAGTGCGATACGCCGCGTGCCGTGATGGTTGCGCCGCTTAAGCCGTCGACCTGATAAGGGTCTTCAGCCACAGGGCCAGCCTGTCCTTTGATAACGGCAATTTTAGGTTGTCCGTCGTCGCCAAATGCTTTGCGGCCAGGCCACAGTGCTTTCCACTTTGGATTATCTACTTCTCCGCCCAGGCCTGGTGTTTCACCGTGTTGATAAAAGGTTAGTCCCTTGATGGTGTTGACGTCTTTATCTAAAGCCAAAAAACCGTAGAGTGTGGACCAAAGGCCTTTGCCTTCAACGGGTAGAACCACCATCTTCACTTGCTCCCCATCTACAACTTGGTAGACGAGGGCTTTGTTAGGAATCCGAGCAACTTTAGCGTCGTTGGTTGGTGCTTCAGTACTTTGAGCAGGATCTTTGCTGGCCTTGAGCTGATCAAAGCTTGCTGCATCACCCTCTACATAGTTCCCAGTTTTCAAGTCGATAAGCTTGGGCCGGATGCTGCTGGCAAAAATCTCTTTTACCTGGTCAGCTGTCGGTGCTTCACCTGCCTTGAGTAATCCTGTGACGCCAAGAACTTTTTTCTGCTTGTCCAAAAGCGCGTTGGCTACTTGTTTGTCCTTTAGGGATACAGCGGAGCCCGAAACAAATGCTCCACAAACGATGCATACGATCGCCGCAAACCCAATGGTGTAGGTCGTATTATGCTGCATAGCGTGCGGCCCTCCGCTTGATATTAGCTTGAACAAAGAAGTGGTCGATGAATGGGGCGAACATATTCATGAACAGAATCGCCAACATCATGCCTTCTGGGTAAGCGGGGTTAACCACGCGAACCAGAACGACCAACACACCGATGAAAAATCCGTAGATCAGCTTGCCACCGTCTGTGAACGAAGAGCTCACAGGGTCGGTTGCCATGAAGACCATACCGAATGCCCAGCCGCCGAGCAGGAAGTGCCAGTGCGGCCCTACTGCAAACAATGGGTTGGTGTCGGAACCAACGGCATTGAGCATCAGAGCTGTGAGGCCAGTACCCACGGTGATACCTACCATGGTTCGCCATGAACCAATCTGCATCATGACCAAGAGTCCTGCTCCCATCAAGCATGCAAGCACCGAGGTTTCGCCCATGGAGCCTGGTATGGTTCCGATGAAAGCATCCACCCAGCTAAGTTCTGCCAGCGCTTCATTTCCAGTTTCAGCAGCTTTTGCAAGCCAAGTTGCGCCGCTTACGCTGTCTGAACCAGCGGTATTGGCAGCAATCCAGCATTTATCGCCGGAGATTTGAGCTGGGTATGCGAAGAACAAAAAGGCCCGGACTGTAAGAGCCGGGTTTAAGATGTTCATGCCGACGCCGCCAAAGATTTCTTTGCCGATGACGATACCGAAGCTAACTCCGAGAACCACTTGCCACAGAGGAATTGTGGCCGGGAGTACCAGCGGAATGAGGTGAGCTGTAACCAGAAAGCCCTCTGTGATTTCGTGCCCGCGCTTGACCGCAAACAACACTTCCCAGAAACCACCGGTTGCAAGCGTTGTGATCAAGACAGGTACAAAATAGAGCAAACCATGAAGCATATTGCCTATCTGGTTTTCACTGCTGAACATCCAAGCTGCGTCCCATCCAAGGATCCCACCAATGAATTGGTAAGCTGCAGTGTTGAAGCTCTCTAGAGGAAGCGCACCAGCACCAATGGCAAGGTGTGCCTGGTAGCCGGTGTTCCACATGGCGAAAAGCATGCATGGGCTAAGAGCCACAACCACGCTGATCATCATACGTTTTAAATCAAGACCGTCTCTTGCGTGTGAATCACCTTTGGTAACGTCACTTGGCGTAAAGAGAATTGTATCTTGTGCTTCATAAAGCGGATAAAGCTGCTCTAATTTTCCACCTTTTTCAAAAAGTGGAGCAGCCTTGTCGAGTGCGTTGCGTATTGCTTTCATCACCCTTCCTTTTCAATCGTCGTAAGGACCGACCGAAGCATCGGGCCGTAATCGTTTTTGCCGGGGCAAACGAACGTGCACAATGCGAGGTCTTCTTCGTCGAGTTCAAGACAGCCCAATTCCTCTGCTCGCTCAAGATCGCTAACCGCGAGTGAACGAAGAAGAAACGTAGGCATGATGTCCAGAGGCATCACTTTTTCATACATACCGATGGGTACGATGGCACGGTGGGAGCCCATGAGGTTGGTATTAAAGGCAAACTTCTTCATTGGAAAAAGTTTGGACATAAATGCCGCACTCACGCTGAAGCGATTTTCGCCTGGCGAAAGCCAACCCAAAAATTCGCGTTCACGGCCTTCAGGAAGCACGCTTACCTGGTTGTTGAATCGTCCAAGGAATCCCTGA
>JABJBS010000055.1 GCA_018668695.1 Deltaproteobacteria bacterium | reverse complement strand
TATTGAGTCCGTAGCCCGGGCCTTTGATGATTTTAACCTCGCCAACGGAGCCGTCGCCAAACACTTCGACTTCCAAGACGACTTTTCCCTCAATGCCTAGATTTCGAGCTTCTTGAGGGTAATCGATGGTGCAGCGCCTCTTGGTTTGGGGCATCCGGTCCACATCGAACCGTGAAGTGACTTTAAAAGGCTTCACTTCGTCTGGCGGTGTAAACTTTTCCTCGGGCGCCTTAGCAAGTGTATTACCCACCCGCACGCTCATGGACGCGCCAGTGTCCGCACCGACTACAGACTCCATGGTGACGCCGAAGACTGGAATGGGCGGCGGCTCATCAGGCTTAGGCGGTTCGGGTGGCGGCTCTTCGTTGGCCGGCGGTGGCTCAGCTTTTTTAGGTGGCTTGAGCTCAGCGACTTCTACTTTTTCGGGTTTGGGCGGCTCAGGCGGTGGCGCTTCCTCAACGGGCGGCGGTGGGGGAGGTGGTTCCACCAATGCCATCTCCACCGGTACATAAGTGGGCCGCGGCTGAGCGCGGGCGTAGGAGGCTCCGCGGTCAATCAGCACCCAGTGCCCGATGCATGAAACAAGCAGAGCGACCAGGAATACAATGGTCTCGCGGGGTGGCTTCACGGTGCACCCATTTGAATGGGTGCCTGGTTGGGATCGATATTGAGAGCAAATCGGTACACACCCATTTGGCGGACCAAATCGATAAGCTCGATCACCTGCCCGTGGGGTACTGCTTTGTCTGCGGCGATAAGGGCCTGTGCCTTTGCATCTTCTTTGGCCACTTGGGGTAGGTAGGCAATCAGTGCCGGCTTCGTAGTTAGCTCGCCATTGAGGTAGATTGAACCATTTTCCGTGAGGGTTAAAGCAATGGTGGTGGGCTCTGTGGCTTCACCGGTGGATGCCTTAGGGAGATCGACCTGGATAGCGGGGTTGTTGATGATGTTTGCGGTGAGCATGAAGATAATGAGCAGAACCAACATGATGTCCACCAAAGGAGTCACATTGATACCACTGATGATATCGTCATCATCGAGATTTGCTCCGCCGGTCATGGGTTACTTCTCCGACTTCACGCTCTTAGCGTGCGACAAAACGATGTGTCCAACTGCGTCGCAGAGTACGAGGCGTCTGCGGATTGAGCGCTGAAACATATTGAAGATGGCAACTGCAGGCAGGGCGACCAAGAGGCCGATGGCTGTGGCGACCAATGCTTCGGCGATACCTGCCATAACTGCAGCAGATCCCTCGGTGGTATTCTCGGCGAGGTCTTTAAAAGCTCGCATAATACCCAAAACAGTTCCGAAAAGTCCGATGAAAGGAGCGTTGTTTCCAAGTGTTCCCAGAAAGGCTAAGCCTCGCTCCAGCTTCAGCTTCGCAACTTTTGTGGCGCCGGTCATCATTTCTTCAACGGCGCCCGGCCCTCGCTCCATTACGTCAAGCCCTGCAAGGCAGATGGAAGCCACGTAGGAGTGGCCGCTCTGAAGCAGTGAACGTGCTTTATCCAGATCCCCCGCACATAGATGCTCATCCAGCTTCGTTTGAAGCATGGCGTAGTCATCGCGGTGGGTGAGGAAATGAAAAAGTCTCTCTGCGGTGATGGCCACGGAGATAACACTTAGAATCACCAAAAGCTCGAGCACCCATTCGGCGCCTAGATAGATAAATAGGTCGAAGAGCTGCTCTTGTAAGAGTGGTCCTTGTTGTACACCTTCCATGATACTGCCTCGGTGGTTCACAGCCCTGTGGGCTGCGGCTTAAAGTTAATTACAGGCGCCCGACGTCAGAGTGATATCTGTGTTCGTTCCGTTACCGTTCTCGCCGGGGCGAAAAATTCGGTTATCTTCTTGTCCGCACCAAACGGTTCCACCCGATGCGTCCATACCCTCGACGACCAACTTGTAGCTCGTTGGCACAAAGCTGTTGTTTGCACCGGCTTGGGGATCGACAGGCACATTGCGAATGATGATTTCTTCAGCAACATTGAATGCATCACAAGCTGCGGCTTCACCAGTCACGCTTGCCTCTTCTGCAGGCGTAGTCATGTCGTTCAAGTAGAGGCTCCATCGCGAGGTGGTGACACCTTCCGGGCACTCAAGTCCGCCAGAGCCTGCTCCCGTAAACTTGGGAAAGAAGTGTGTTTCACTCGTTTTGGCCTGAAGTTCCCACGTGAAGGTCTGCGGGGTCGACATATCCACCTCGTCTTCAACGTATTGATAGAGAACTGTTCCATCTTCAGCTTCAGCGGAGATGCTGACATCCCAAGCCTGGCGAACCAAGCCGCGCAGGCTCAAGGTTCCAATTCCCATTCCCAGGTCACATTCGACCCGCTGCTCGTAGCCCGGGATGATGCCCGCAGGATCGGTGAGGTGAACGTGAACTTTAAAAATTTCAGGATAAGCAATGCCGCGCGCATTGATGACTGGCTTGTTGTCACACGCCCGAAAATCGTCGGATGAACCGTCGTCGGTCCAGTCGCCGTAGTTAATTCGCCACTGAATATCGGCAACAGCTTCGAGTTCAGAACCGCAAGCTACGGTAAGTAGTGAAATAATCGTTAGAACGAGGGCAGATAAGCGCATGGTTTTTCCTTACTCAGCAATCGAAAAGAGTAAAAGTGAAGGCACTTGCTTACCGCTGGTGCTGTCTGCAGGCAATGACATGACGCCCTTCCGTGGAAAAAAATACTAATCTACCCTCAAGTTTATGACGACCAAGCACATTTCAAGGGCTTGTCTTCAAATACCTGGGTGAAGTAAAGCCGAAGTATGATCGAATCAAAGATTTTGGACTTCGAGGACACCCGAGTGGCCTTTGCTGGGCGTAGCGCCCTAGAGTTACGCCGTGCCTACTGGCTCTTCCGGCTTTTGTCCGTGCAGTGGCTGGCTGATTTAGGCCAATCTGTGCTGATGTTTGCCCTCAAGCTGCGCCTTCCCGTCGAGGGAATCATCTTACGAACGATCTTTCGTCACTTTTGCGGGGGCGAGAGCATCACCGGCTGTAGGCCATGTGTTGAAGCACTCGGCTCTTTCGGTGTGAAGACGATTTTGGACTATTCGGTTGAGGGGAAATCGAGCGAGGCAGATTTTGAATCCTCGGTGGCGGAAATTTTAGCCACGGTGGAAGAAGCTGGCCGAAACCAGATGATTCCGCTGGCTGTTTTTAAAGTCACGGGCCTGGCCTCGTTTGGTCTGCTTGAGAAAGTTCACAGCGCCGCGGAGCTAAACGAAGACGAGCAGGCGGCGTGGCAGCGGGTGATTACCCGAGTAGAAGCGGTTTGTGCGGCAGCGGCGAAGGTTCAAATCCCGGTACTTATCGATGCGGAGGAGAGCTGGGTCCAAGATGCCATTGATGACTTAAGCCGAGTCATGATGCGAAAGTTCAATCAGGACCGCGCCATCGTTTTTAATACGGTTCAGATGTACCGTGTGGACAGGCTTGCTTTCGTTAAGAGCGAAGTCGCCTTGGCCCAAAAGGGTGGTTATCACTTTGGCGTTAAATTGGTCCGAGGGGCTTATATGGAAAAGGAGCGCGAACGGGCCGCTCAACGAGGTTACCCATCGCCAATTCAGCCAACCAAAGATGCTTGCGATAACGATTACGATGCCGCGGTTGCTTTTTTGATGGAGAATATCAAGGTATCGGCGCTCTGTGCAGGGTCTCATAATGAGAAGAGCAACGAAAATCTCGCACAATTGATGAAAGCTCAAGGTGTGCAGCCTAGTGATGACCGTGTGTTTTTCTCACAGCTATTGGGAATGAGTGATCACATCAGCTACACCTTGGCCAAAGCAGGATATAATGTAGCCAAATATGTGCCTTACGGTCCGGTTCGTGAGGTCATTCCCTATTTAATTCGCCGAGCAGAAGAAAACTCCTCCATTACAGGCCAAACCACCCGGGAGTTGACGCTCTTGCTACGAGAACTCAAGCGCCGTGCTGAAGGCGGAGCTGATTGACGCTTACCGAGGCTTCTGGGATAGTCGCAAATAATGAATGTTGATGAGTTATTACGCGGTCTGCGCGATTTAGAGCGAAGCGCCGATGAGGGCAGCAGCAATATCCAGTGCGTACAATCCACTGGCTTGCAGGGTTGTACTCACTGCAGTTTTTGCGAGGACTCGACGAACTCTTACCGCTGCACCCACAGCTCAAAGCTAACAAATTGCACAGGCCTAACTTGGAGCAAAAATTGCGAGAGTTGTCATAGCAGCGCGTATCTTCAAGATTGCCGACATTGTGTAGACAGTGCTTATCTCATCCATTGCGTCGATCTCGCCGATTGTCATCACTGCATTGGCTGTGTTGGGCTGGTCGGATGTGAGTTTCATATCCTTAATAAGAGTTACCAACAAAAAGAGTATTTTGAGATTCTTGAGCGTCTTAAAGTAGAGCTTGGCATTGAAGTGGGAGATCGAAATGGCTGATTTAGAAGGCCTTTTAAAAGAACTCGCTGAACAAGAGGCTGCGGGCGATGTTGAGGGGATGTGGAAAACCAGACAAGTCATCGTCGCTGAGTTTTCCGATACCGCGCAAGCTGTTGAAGCTGGTTATAAAGTCGGGCTGCATTGTCTCTTTCATTTACGAGATTTAGAACAAGCGGTGACCCACTTTCAGGCTGCGGCCAAACAAAAGCATCCCTACTGGTCCTTGGCGGCTCGAACCTCCCTGGGTATTTGCCTTTTTCATCAAGGGCGCGGTCAGAAGGCTCTGTTTGAGTTGCGCAGAGTAGGGTTCACGGAATCTCCGAGTGATCATTCGGTTACTGCTTTAGCGTTTATGGAAACGATCCATGCAGCTGAGGCTGAAAAGGATGAGCTGACCCGGGTGCGCACGGAGCGTATCAAACAGCTCAAATCCCTGATCGATCAATGTCGTCCGAACAAAGACCAAACTTTGGGCCAGCATTTATTCTCTCTGGCAACAGCTTGGGTTGATGAAGGTGATTTAAAGTCGGCTAAAGATTGTTTGGACGAAGCCAAAGAGCTGGGTCCAGATGTGCTTGGCGCAGACCTTTTTAGTGCTGTGGCCAACGGATTCTAGCGCTTGCCATTGTTTTCATTGCTTTCCCACCATTCGCTCAGAACTGAGTCTTGGGGTAACCTCTAAGTTATGAGCGCTCTACCCATTTGTGACCGCCAAGTTGGTGGCACCTCAGGATTTTATGGCCGCACGGGCGAATTAAGGCGTGTTCTGAATTGCATTCAGCGCGGTCAATCTGTGGCGCTCATGGGTGGTCCGCAGGTGGGCAAGACATCGTTTCTGCAAGAACTAAGACAAAATCAGTACGACTTATTTACCCCGCTATACCAGGGAATCAAAACGGTTCCGGTTATCGTCGATCTATCGCTGCTTGGCGGCCGGGCGGCATTACTTCCAAGTCTTATTTGGGACGCTCTCAGTGCGGCTTTATTGGATACCCATGCTCGAGGTGGTGCAGGCGCTGTTGAATTGAAAAAGCCCGATTTTCGAAGGGCGGGGCAACATGGTTGGCAGGAGCTTGAGACCTCTCTGGCTAAAACGTGGGCGGGTCTGCGTGGCACGGAAGCATGGTGTCATTTCGCACTTATGTTTGATGGTTCTGAAGTTTTTGCGAAGGCTGAGTGCATGGAAGCGCTGGAGCCTTTATTCAAGTTGTTGAAGCAGTCTGAGGATTGGTCGCCGGTGAGCCTTGTTTTTGCGGGCGACCGAGAGTTTCGTGAATTTATTCTTGATTCGAAAATGCCAGAATTGAAGAAACTACAGCAGCAGTGCTTGGGCGCATTGAAAGAAGACGAAGCAGCCATGATGGTGCGGGAGATGCTTCCTGAAGCCAATGCACGGCTAATTAAAGAGATCTCCTATTTAACGGGCAATCACCCATACCTTCTCAACGTACTTCTAGATGAGATCATCGAATACAACTTAGTGCGTAATTTACGAGCTGCGGCAGACAACGCATCCATGCGGTTGGAACCGCTTTTTGAAAATATTTGGCAAGCCTTCGATCGCGGGCGAGGGGTTCATTACCGAGGCTCTTACGCAGCGCCGGAGCACGCATTGATGCAGGTGCTTATGGAAATGGGCGAATACGGCTGTACTGCAAAACAAGCGGAGCGCGAGGTGGGTCTTCGTCCGCTTAAAGAATTTGCAGATTTTTTAGTTGCTTGCTCAGTTGTTGAGAGAGCGATGCGCGATGGCCAATACGTATTGCAGGCTAAAAGCATGCTCTGGAACGACTGGTACCGCCAAAGAATTTCACGTTAATCTTCGCAGCTTAGAGCTTGCTCAATGGCCGGAATCAACGTTCGGCGGATAACCTGCTGCATCGAGCGTTCTTCACGAGCGGCCAGTTCTCGAATCAATTCCAGTTGGTAATCATTAAGTCGAAGATTTAAGCCGGTGTTGGGCTTAGCGCCTGGATCGTGTGTGGGCTCAGTTCTACAAGCACCGGTGGCAACAGCAACCGCGGGGGTCGCCATGGGGCGAGGCGGCAGTTGCGTCAACGAGATGGGTTTTGCGACTGTCGCTGGCTTTTCAGTTACCACGACTGCGGGCTCGGCAACGGCGACCAAGTGCGGCTTTTCCGGCGCCTGCGGCCCCTCGGTGCTCTCGTCTGTCATGAATGCACTGAATTCTTCTGCTGTAAGATAACTGGACATGTTGATTTCCCCTCCAAAAGGTCCCCTCAAAGGCTAATCTGGAATTTGATATTCACCAAAAAAGTCGCAACCAGCTTGAAACTGAGGTGGTACCACTTTGGGTTCATGAATCCGGTGCATGATTTAATTAAAGATTTTAGAAGGTTGCGTCGATGGTTTGGGTACGAGGTGACGATGAACAAGCGTAATGGTGATCCTGAAATCGATATTGGTGAAGAATTTGATAGGCTTTGGGAGTCGGCTACCGGCGGTCCTAATGCAGCGGCGACTGCGTCACAAGAACGAGCGTCCTTTGTGGGAGCCCCGCTTGCCCCACGGGCTCTGAACCTCGAAGACTTCCGGGGCTGGTTTCTAGCCTAAATGGATCGAAATGAGACAAATTGACAATTTGTCACGGCCTTTACGATCATAGCTCGCCATCTTGACAATATGTCTAAAAGACTCGACCTAAGTTATTAAAATCCCTTAAAAATTAGCATGATTTGACCCTTGAATTTATGGATCGAATCTTGCATTTACCCCTCCCAACACTGGAATGTTCATGTCTGGAATATGGCAAGGCGCTTCAGGGTTTGAAGATGCGTCGAGATGGTCTCGGCAGCTGAGGTTTGAAGAAAGAAGTCGCCTCATGGTTACGGCACGCATTGCAGCCTATTTAAAAAACAATGGCTGGTTGTTGAACTTGGTGTTTATTGCACTTGGCTCGTATTTTGTGGGCGGTGCGGTCAATGCGGTGGTAGCCGAGGAAATTAGGCTTCTTCCCAACGCAAACCAAAATCTAGGAACCAGCGGCAAGTCTCGAAAAGGCATAACCTCCAGAAAAGCAGGCTTTAGCTCAATGGCAGAGCGAAACCTCATGGCACTCAAGCGCGAAAACCTCCAACCGGTGGTTGATGTACCCGAAGACTCCGAGGCCAGTGAAGCCGGTGAGTTTGATGAAACAGATGTGAAGAGCTGCAGCTTACCGATTTCGGTTCGAGCCACCTTGGTTTCAGACAACCCCGCATGGTCCATTGCGATGATTTACAACAACTCATCTCGCGATGTTGAAGCTTACAGCATTCGTCCGGGCAATAACCTGGTTGTAGATGATGCTGAACTTGTGGAAGTTCGTAGCCGTGAAATTATTGTTCGCAGGGCAAGCCATTACGAGCGTTGCCTGGCTGATGCGGAATCGCCAAAAGCTGGGCGTCGTAATTCGCCTAAGAGTTCGAAGAGCACCAGCAAGGTCAAAGATGACGACGGCGACCGCAGCAAGGGCGTTACTAAAGTTTCTGAGACCGATTACAATATCGAAGGTTCAGAGATCGACCGTGTACTGAATAACCTTAGCGAAGTGGCTACCAAGGCACGCATCGTTCCAAGCTTCAAAAATGGTAAGCCCAATGGCTTTAAGCTTTTCAGTATTAAGCCTGGAAGTATTTATTCCAAGATCGGGCTACGAAACGGTGATGTCATTCAAAGTGTCAACGGGCACGAAATGAACAGCCCTGATAAGGCTTTGGAAATCTACCAAAAACTTAAAGACAGCTCGAGTATCACTGTCGACATTCAACGCCGTGGCCGTGCCATGACGATGAACTATGCGATTGGGCGATAAAACGTGCACGACTCTCTACGCATACTCCTCTGCATCGGCGCTTTAACAGGTCTTGGAAGTGAGATTCCGGGATTTGCCAATGAGCCAGTAGGGACCGCTGTGTCTACGGTTGCGATGTCCGTCGATACCAGCGTGCAAACTTTAGAGAGCGAATACACCCTCGCAATTTTACCACTGGCTCAAGTGCCAATGGATTTACAAAAAAAGTCGACGGCACCCGCTCCAGTGCCAAAGAAAAAACCTTCTAAGGTTCAAGCACAAACATGCCCCTTAGAAGTCCGTGCCATTGTAGAAGCGGAAACAATGGCTGATTCCTTCGCGATGCTTTCAGTGAACGATGACACCCGTCTCGTTCATTTAGAACAAGTTTTGAATACGCCTGCCGGGAGCTTTGTGCTCGGGGCAATACATTCGAGTGGTGTGGTTCTCCATAAAGGGAACCAAAAGATTCGCTGCTCGTTGGTACGATGAGAGAGGTAGTGGGATGTTGAATACGCCACGTTTGGTGATGCTGATTGTTTTGACCATGTTTGCCACAAGTGATGTGATGGCAGCGCAGAGTTCTGTTGATACCAGTACTTGGGTTGCGCAGTCTGATGACGAGGAAGCGAGCAAGAAAAAAGCTAAGGAAAAGGTGCAGCTTGGCCGCCAGCTGATGAAGGCTCGGTCGGTTCCAAAGAGCTTTCCTAAATCGAAGCGGCCCCGTGTTGGCAAGTCGGCAGAGATGAAGCGCACTGCAGAAGCTGCCGCGGCGGCAAGCCGTGCAGCGGTGAAGGACGAAAAATCGTCCAAGTCTTCCAAGTCCTCGGAGTCTTCAAGTCGCTCCCGCTCATCATCGCCAAGATCTGATGTAGATGGTGGTGACATCGACTACAAAGAGCGCGCCAAAAAAGGGCGTTTCTCTTTCGAGTTCTCTAAGGCGGAGATCATGGACATCGTGAAAGCGATTTCCGACATGACGCGTAAAAACTTCATCATTCCTGAAAAGCTTAAAAGCCAAGAGATTACGATTCTTTCGCCCACTAAGATTACGGCAGCAGAGGCTTACCAAGTATTTTTATCGGCTCTAAGTATCAATGGAATCACGGTTGTGAAGACCGGTAAATTCTACAAATTGATAGAATCCAAAAACGCGATTAAAAAGCCAATTCCCACCTGTGTTGGCCCTGATGATGTTTGCCCGTCTTTTAATGAGCAGATGGTCACGATGCTCATCACGATGATGCACACGGAAGCCAATCAAATCAGCAGCGTTCTTAAATCCTTAGTTTCTAAAGAAGGTGAGCTTACGGTTTTTCAACCAAGCAATGCCATCATCTTAAGTGAGTACGCGCCAAATATTGCCCGAATTAAGCGAATCATTAGAGCGCTTGATCAGCCTGGCTTTGATGATGAGCTTCGGATAGTTCAAATTGAATACGCTACAGCACAGGAAGTGGCCGACAAGATTACTCAAGTGTTTGATGTATCCGGTGGCGGAGGCGCTACAAAGTCAAAGAGCGCACGTAAATCTCCAACGAGCAAAGCCAAGTCTAGTTCTAGTGATGAAGCATCGGTGCAGATATCAAAAATTATCGCCGACGAACGAACGAATCAAATTATCATTAAGGCCAACAAACGCAGCTTTGAAGCCATTCGTCGTCTCATCTCTAGGTTGGACGTTCCTATTTCTGAAGCAGAGCAAGGCCGTATCCACGTTTACTACTTGGAAAATGCCAAGGCAGAAGATTTGGCATCTACTTTGTCGAGTCTTACTCAAGGTTCATCCACTTCGAAGGGCCGGGCTGGTAAAAAAGGCAAGGGCGCATCTGCTCCTAAAAGCGCGCAGCTCTTTGAAGGCGAAATTAAAATCACCGCTGATAAGAGCACGAACAGTTTGATTGTTGTGGCGAGTGCACACGACTACCGTGCACTTAAGAAGTTAGTCGAACGACTGGATACAGTTCGGCCGCAGGTTTATATCGAGGCGGCGATCCTCGAAGTATCTAACAGTAATGACAATGATATTGGCGTGAGTTGGCATACACCGGTTCAATTTGGTGCCAATGATTTGGGCGGCTACGGCGATGGGTCACTCGGTTTTGTTCAAAGTGGTCCCTGGTCAGCGGGCAGTGAAGGTATCAGCAGCACGGTTGCTGGTGCGTTAAGCCCAACTGGATTGCTTGGTCTCGCGGGCGGTTCGATGGCTGGTATCGTAGGCAAGCAGCTCACGATTGGTGATTTGACCATTCCAAGTTTCGGTATGATTCTGAAATGGTTGGAAGTAGACAGCAACGCTCAGGTTCTTTCTACGCCTCATATTCTGACAACCGATAACGAGGAAGCAACGATTGAAGTTGGTAAGAAGGTACCATTTCGCCGTGGTACTTCACTTGGCAGCAGTGCTCTGGCAGGTGCCCTGGGCGGCGCGGCAGGTTCGAGTGGCCTGGGTTCACTTGGCAGTTCGTTGGGTTCACTCGGCGGCGGTATGTTCTCTTCGGTTGATCGAATCGATGTCTCCTTAAAGCTTTCGATTACTCCACAAATCAATGAGCGAAACCGAATTAGGCTCGAAGTTGAGCAGAAGATTGAAGATGTGACGGGCATCGATAAAACAACTGAAACTCCACTGACTTCAAATCGTTCTATTAAGAGTGTTGTTGTCGTTGAGGATCAACAGACCATCGTCTTGGGCGGCTTGATGCGAGACAACGTGACTGAGGGTGAAAGTAAGGTCCCGCTCCTCGGTGACCTTCCCATCATCGGTTGGCTCTTTAAGACGCGCACCAAGAAAGTTGAAAAAGTAAACCTGCTTTTAGTGTTAACGCCATACATCGTGCGAGGCGTTGAGGATTTTCAAAGTATTCTCGAGCGTAAGATGGAAGAGCACGAAGAATTCACAGCCGATTATTACGGTCGCCAAAAGCAATACCGAGCGCACATCGATTACCGCCGCAAGGTGGGTCCTCTTGCACGCTTGGGCCGGGCGGTTGAACGCGAGCAAAGCCGCATCGAAAATGGCGGTGACGGCGGTTCGGATGAAGTACTTGTAAGCCCTCAAGATGAGGGCGAGGAAAGCACAGCGCCTGAAACACAATTTCAGACATTAAGTGGTGAAGAGTCGACAGAGGGTTCTGACGAAGCTGCCCCTGAAGTGGAAGCCAAAGAAGAAGAGGCTAAGGAGTAGTCCACATGGAGATTCAGGAAAAAACTGAGGTCGATGTGCTGCAACCGTCGGAGAGATTCTCTGAGCGGCGCCTGGGTGAACTGCTCTGCGCACGCGGCGTAATTAGCCAAGAGGTGGTCGATACCGCACTTGAATTGCAAACTGAGCGTGGCGGTCTCTTAGGTGAAATCTTAATTGGTCAACGAAGCATAACCGAAAAGCAGCTTCTCGAAGCTCTCGGGGAGCAGCTGGATATCCCTGTTTGGGAATCTATCGATGACGCAAATGTCCCCGACGACTTGATCACGCCGGTGCCAATTAACTTTGCAAAGCAGTTTAAGCTCTTACCCGTGGCTCAGCGAGAAGATGGTACGGTTGTCGTTGTGACTTCTGAACCGCTCGCGGTCGCAGCGCTTGATGACCTCGCCAATTTAATCGACGAATCCATTGAACTCGCTTTGGCGACATCAGAGGAAATTATTCAAGCCATCAACCAAGTCTATGACCGAGGCACCGCCCACGCGGCAGCAGCGATGGAAGATTTGGAAGATGAAGACCTTGATACCTTTGCTCAGGATTTCGAGGAAGCGGTTGACCTTCTCGATTCTGAAGATGAGGCGCCAATCATTCGATTGGTCAACTCTCTGATCTCGCAAGCGATTAAAGAGCACGCTTCAGATATTCATATCGAGCCTGGCGAACGTGACTTGGTGGTCCGTTTCCGGATCGACGGTATTCTCTACGAAAAAATTCGTCCACCGAAGCGTCTGCAGGCGAGCATCATCAGCCGGATTAAGATTCAAGCTGAGCTTAACATCGCAGAAAAACGCCTTCCCCAAGATGGTCGTATTCGTATCAAGATGGCGGGTAAAGACGTTGATATTCGTGTGGCGACAGTACCTACGGCCTACGGCGAGCGCATCACAATGCGTCTACTCGATAGATCTTCGATTCTCTTGGACTTAACCGACCTTGGCTTTACGCGAGACACGCACACCGCAATGAATGGCCTCATCAAAAAGAGCCACGGAATCATTTTAGTAACAGGTCCTACGGGCAGTGGTAAGACGACCACACTTTATGCGTGCCTAAGTGCCATCAACCGCCCTGATTTGAATATTCTCACCATCGAAGATCCGGTGGAATATCAGCTTGATGGTGTGAGCCAAACCCAGGTCCAATCTAAAATTAAGTTGACCTTTGCCAACGGTTTGCGCTCGTTTCTGCGACACGATCCAGATGTCATTATGGTTGGTGAGATTCGAGACCTCGAGACGGCTGAAATTGCGATTCAGGCGGCCCTTACGGGTCACTTGGTTTTGTCTACGATTCACACCAACGATGCGCCCGGCGCGATTACCCGTTTGGTCGATATGGGAGTTGAACCTTTCTTGGTTGCATCTTCAGTGATCGGTATTTTGGCCCAGCGCCTCGTGAGAACGCTCTGCCCCGAATGTAAGGAAGAATACGAAGCATCGGAAGAGGAAATCCTAGAGCTTGGCCTCAGTCCAGAAAGGCTTGGACCCAATCCTAAGTTTTGGCGCGGCCAAGGTTGCCCCGCGTGCTTGGGAACAGGGTATCAAGGGCGACTCGGTATTTACGAATTGATGATGCCTACGGATGAGGTACGGCAGTTGATTCTTCAAAATGTCGACTCCAATACGATTAAGAAAAAAGCCAAAACTCAAGGTATGCGCACGCTTCGTGATGATGGTGCCCAAAAAGTTTTAGCGGGCATTACTTCAAGTGCTGAAGTCTTACGTGTGACGGCAGAAGGTTAAGTCTAGGGATGCCAGTTTACGCATACAAAGGGATGGATTCCGCAGGTAAATCAACCAGCGGTACTCGAGAGGCCGAAAACCCTCGCGCGATTAAGCAGCTTTTGCGCCGTGATGGTATTTTCCTCACAGACTTAAAAGAATCAGGACCCACTGCAAAAAAGAAAAAAGAAGGCGGCGCCAGCTTTCAAGTGAAGCTCTTTGCCGAGAAGGTTTCTACGGAAGACCTTGCGGTATCAACGCGCCAGTTATCCACATTGGTGGGTGCCGGAATTTCCTTGGTGGAATCACTCACCGCGTTGATCGACCAGGTGGAGAACCAAACTCTCAAAGGCGTTTGGGCCGCGGTCAAGCAGCGTGTTAACGAAGGTGCCCCCATGGCGGAAGCTTTGGCTGAGCACCCGAAGGTCTTTACCGGGCTCTACATCAGTATGGTACGAGCCGGGGAAACTTCAGGCGCGTTGGATGTGGTTCTTGACCGGCTTGCAGATTTTACTGAAAGTCAGCATGAGCTGCGTTCGAAGCTCGTCGGTACCTTGGTTTATCCGGTCATCATGCTCTTGATGGCGCTCGGTGTTACCGCGATGCTTTTCGTTTTCGTCATCCCCAAGATCACCAAGATTTTCGAATCTCAAAAGATGGTCTTGCCACTGCCCACGCAATTCTTAATCGCTGTTAGTAAGATCATGATCGACTACTGGTTCTTGATAATTTTATTGATTGGTCTCGTGGTTTATTTTGGCCGTAAATATATCGGAACGGAAAAAGGGCGACCGAAGTGGGATTTATTTCTCCTGACGGTTCCAGTGTTTGGACCTCTGGTTCGAATGGTTGCGATCTCACGATTTTGTAAGACGCTTGGAACGTTGATGGCCAGTGGTGTGCCCCTTTTAACGGCCTTCGATATTGTTAAAAACGTGGTTCAAAATACCGTTTTATTGGAAGTTATCGAAACCGCGCGAGACTGTGTCAAAGAGGGTGACAGCATTGCTGCGCCTCTAAAGCGTTCTGGCCACTTTCCACCCATCGTGACGCACATGATCGGTATTGGTGAAAAATCGGGTCAACTCGAACCCATGCTGAACAACGTCGCAAAAAGCTATGAAGTACAAATCGATTCCCGATTGCGGGCGATGACGAGCTTATTGGAGCCGCTTATCATTGTCGTCATGGGTATCGTGGTAGCAAGCATTGTCTTCGCTATCTTAATGCCAATTCTCCAAATGAGCTCAGCTATTTAAGCAAGAGGACAGACCATGCAGGAACTAAAGACAAGCGAGCAATCGCACAACGAACTCTCCGATTCACTTGGTGTGCACCACGAGTTGATGAACAAAGCATCACGCCACGCTCAGCGCGGTATGACTCTGATTGAAATCATGGTTGTTATTGCAATCATCGGTTTGATTGCCAGTGTTGTTGGTGTGCAGGTTTTCGGCCGACTTGAGGATGCGCAAGTTGAAACAAGCAAGACTCAGATCAAGCAGATCTCAGATGCCCTTGAGCTCTATCGACTAAGCTTTCGAAACTACCCTTCAACAGCCGAAGGCCTGCAGGCTTTAACAGCACCGAAGGGTAATGTTCAGCCATTTATGACTTCGATTCCAGAAGACGCTTGGGGCAACGCTTTCGTTTATATTTACCCTGGCACACAGAATTCAGGCGGATTCGATGTCATGAGCTATGGCAAAGATGGTGTTCAAGGCGGCGGTGACGACATCGGTAATTGGAAGAGCGCTGAGTAAGCTCAGATGACTCGGCCAATCAACGCAAAGGCTCGCCGCGGCAGCCACGGCTTTACTCTGGTGGAAGCAACCATCACTTTAGCCATCATTGCGTTGATTGCCGCGGTTGCGATTCCGACCATCGGCAACGTGACCCGTTTATCGCTGCGTAAGTCTTCCATGATGCTCGCGGCCACTGTTCAAGGCACCTATGACGAAGCGGCACTAACAGGTGAGACCCACCGGTTGGTTTTTAATCTCCAAGATGGCGTCATCAAAATTCAACGCTCAGCTACAACTTTTCGCCTAGAGCCAGGTAGTAATGCACTGGTTGCGGCCACGAAAGCGCCTACCACCATGGGTTCCGGTTTAGAGGCTATGATGGCCGGCGTGAACTTGGAAGAAGGTTGGGATGAGCCAGAAGCCAAAGAAGGCGAAGAGGGCTCCGGTGCTGCGGCTGCTTTATTTGGCATCAGTGGTCTTCAAGGTGGCAGCGGTACAACAAGCTTTCAGGATACCGATAAAAGTTTTACGCTTGAAGAAGGCGTAAAGATCATGGACGTTTGGATCGAAGGCTCCGACCAGCCCATCACTGAAGGTGAAGCTTCATTGATTTTCTTTCCTCACGGTTACACCCAAGACGCTATGGTGCATTTAGAAGACGCGGACTCTCGTATTTTTACCATCAAGATCTGGTCGCTTACCGGTCGCGCAGAAGTTCTCGCGGGCTATGTGGAGGGTGATAAATCATGACCCGCCGCACGAACTCTACCCGAGGTTTTACGCTCTTGGAGGTTGTCATCGCTCTGGGTATTTTAGCCATGAGCCTGACGGTACTTTTGGAGTCTCAAGCATCGAGCGTAAACAGTGCAGGGCGGTCACGAGACCTGACCATCGCCTCCCTTTTGGCGCGTTCCAAAATGGTCGACCTTGAGGCTATGCTCATTGAAGATGGCTTCGTGGTTGGTGACCTTGAAGAAGAAGGTGATTTTGGCGACGAGGGTTATGAATACGTCAAGTACACAAGCCGTGTGAGTGAGGTGGAGTTAGACCTATCCGGCCTTGCAAGTATGTGCTCTGGCTTTGCACCAGATGGGGTTGAACCAGAAGCCGCTGCAGCCGATTGCGAATCGATGCTCGGTGGTGTTGAAGGTTTTGGCGGAATGCTCAGCACCTTTACCGATGAAATCGGTCGTTCTATCCGGCTCGTTGAACTCAAGCTCACGTGGCCGGTAGGAAAGTACGAAGAAAGCTTTGAAGTGCGTGCGTTTGTAACGAAACAAGATTTTAGCCTTCAGAACGCAGGCGCCGGTGGAATGCCGGATTTAAGTACGATCGATCCTTCAAAGCTTCCTAAGCTCGATTTAGACCTCGGAACTGGGCTTAAGCGATGAAGCATATGAAGCGCAAGCAACAAGGCTTTACGCTCATGGAGATCATGATTGCGGTCTCGATTCTTGGCATGATTGGTACTTTAAGCTTCGGTACTTTAAGAAGTTCTGTGGATGCTCGCGAAAGAACGCTTGGTGTCACAGACCATTACCACCAAGTTCGTCAGTCCATGCTCCGCATGACCCGAGAGATCCAAAGTGCTTTCCTCTCCGAACACCGCGACTGTGAAGATCCACAGAACAAAACGATTTTTCTTGGCAAGCGCTCATCCAATGGTATGCGCCTAGACTTCACCAGTTTTTCGCATTTTAAGATTCGCTCAGACGCCAATGAATCCGACCAAAACGAACTTTCCTATTTTGTAGACAGCCACCCCGACGATTCCAGCCGAAAAGCCTTGTTTCGCCGAGAGCAAGCGCGCATTGACGAGGAGCCTGAAGAAGGTGGTTCCATCAAGTTGATGGCTGAGGATGTCTTAGATATTGAATTCGAATTTTTCGATCCGCTCGACAAGGAATGGGAAGACGAGTGGGATTCGACCTCCATGGACTTTAAAGGAAAGCTCCCGCTTTTTGTAAAGATTCAAATCACAGCGCTCGACTCGGCGGGTAACGAGCAAAAGTTTACGACGAAAACACGCCTCTTCGTTCAGCAGGCTATGGCCATTCCAGGCATCACGGGGTCGCGATGTCTAGATTAATTAAATCTCGCCGTAAGCCGCCTCGTGAACGTGGTGTTGCGTTGCTGATGGTCCTCGTCTTGGTCACTTTGGTGGCAGCAGTGGTCACGGAGTTTCAATACAGCAGCCGTGTTGATTTGCAGCTAGCTTACAACGCACGCGATGAACTTCAGGCTGAGTACAATGCATTGAGCGCTTTACGTCTTCGTGCGCTGATTTTGCGTCACTCTCGAAAGCTCAACCAGGTTGCGAACATGCTTATGGGCAATACCGGAGCCGGTGGGGCAGCAGGTGGTGGGCAATTGCCCATGGGGCAAATTCTCGAGATGCTCCCGGTGGAGTGCGGACTGATGGGTGCCTTGTTTAAGCCCGTGGAGCGAGATCTTGAAGAATCCGTTGCGGCCGAAGGTTTTTTTCCTGGTGAATGCATCGCAACGAGCACAAGCGAACACTCAAAGATTTCCCTGAATGTTTTAAAATCCGTTCGTGACGGTAAACCAGCCATGGAAATGCTTTACGGGCTTTTGCTTGATCCGCGCCTCGAAACTCATTTCCAAGAAGACGATTTAAACGGCACGCATGCTGAAACTCCCGAAGAGCTTATTGGAGCTATCGTGGATTGGACGGACCGTGATGGAAATGAGTTTGGTTCGCAGGTAGGGGACGAAGATAGGCATTATTCCTACTTGCAGGATTCTTATGAGGCGAAGAATGCACCCTTTGATTCCGTGGCTGAACTGCAGCTCGTGCATGGGGTAGACGATGCACTCTATGATTTACTTAAGGATACGGTCACCATCTATCCTGCCACCGCGCAAATTGAGCTCGGTACCGCATCGCTCGAGGTCATTTTGATGGGGCTTGCGGCGTCGTTGCAAGAAGGGGTGCTGCTTGAGCAGTTTGTAATGCAGCCTCTCTTCCCTCAATTTCTGTCGCTCTTAGTCGAAATGAAATCTTTTGGAGCCATGGGCATGACGCCTGTTAATGTGGCTACCCTAAAATTATTATTAACAGAGTCGGGTCTGGTGGGTTTGGTCGATCAGGCTAAACTTGCACAGCGCTTTAGCGACAAGTCACAAAACGTTTGGTTTACAATTCAGGCCGAGGGTCATGTTGGGAATGCTTCGAAGAGATTTCGAGCAGTCTTTCAAACCCAAGAGGCTAAATTTTATTACGCGAGAGTAGAGTAGTTGCATCATGAGTCAACGTATTGCAGCCATAGAGCTTGCTGGTGATGTTGCGCACGCGGTGGTGGTTGAAGCCACCATGCGTAAGCAATGTTTGAACAAGACGGTCACTGTTCACCGAGAAGAAGAGGAAACTGACGAGCTACTTTTGGCAAGGCTTCAAGAGTTACTCGATGGTCACTTTGATTCCATTGCGGTGGCCTGCGATTCCAACCGGGTCAGCGCACGACTTTTAGATTTCCCTTTTGGGGATTTGAGAAAGATAGATGCTGCGGTGGGTTTCGAGCTGGAAGGTCAGATCCCTTACAACTTGGATGATGTGGCACTGAGTTATTTGGTGACCGAGCGTGGCACGACGCGCAGCGAGGTTTTGGCATCGTTGATGCCGAGAGATTGCCTTGAGCGCCGGCTAACGATGTTTAAAGATGCGGGTCTTGAGCCACGCGTGGTGGCTTCCCCGGTCGGCTCTTTAATGGAGCTTTTACCGCCAGAACATGCGGATCGAGCAGCTGTTCTATCCATGGGCCACACTGAAGCGCATTTAGCTTTAATCTCCAACGCAACACTTCGTTCTGCTCGAACGATGAGGCTCGGTACTCGTAAGCTTGAAAAAGACCTAGCGAAATTACTGGGTATTAGTGAAGCCCATGCCGCTGATTATTGGAGACGTATTGGTCTCGGCGATGGTGACGGCACGATGGACCCGGGCGACGTTGTACGCATTCAGCATGCAGTTCGCACAGCGCTTAAGGGCCTTGCATCGCATTTGTTTACCACCTTCAAGGCACTTCCTGATGCGCTGATGCCAGAAACCATTTATGTGACCGGCGATATCGCCGCACTGGATGGGATCTGTGGGTTTTTGAGCGAGGCGTTGGAAGTGAATGTGGTGGAGCTGAACTTGAAAGAATCCCTTGAGGGATTTGAGCCAGAGAGCCAAGTTCCAGGCAGTGCTTATGCGCCGGCTTTAGGGTTGGTGCTCGCTTTATTACGCCGCTCTTCTGCGGTGCCGATGAACTTTCGCCACGGTGATTTTGCGTACCAGGGAGATCTTCAACTTTACCGAGGTCCCCTCACCCATTTTATGATTGGGAGTGCCATCGTTTTATTGTTGGCGCTGGGTTCGATGATGACACGCTATGTGTTGGTCAATGGGCAAGAAGAGGCGCTGAATAAAGAGTTTTGTTTAGCGACAGAGAAAATAGTTGGTCGTCAGATTTGCGACCCAACGGCTGCACTTGCAACGCTGCGACAGCCTGCGGGCGCGGGTGATGGGGTCGTGATTCCTGAATTCTCCTCTGCTCGTATGTTTGAGGCGTTTTCTAAAACAATTCCACCAGCCACTGACGTGACCTTTACTGAGTTGGAGTTTCGCTTGCCTTCAAGGGGCGGTGAATCTGAAAAAATCACAGCTAAGGGCGAGGCAGCTAATTTTGAAACGACCGAGCAGGTGGTTGCGGCATTGAAAAAAGATCCGTGCGTTGAAGAAGCAGAAGTTTCGCGCCAACGACGAACGAAAAACTCCGGCCGAGTTGAGTTCAACCTGGCGGTAAATATGAAGTGCCCTCCAGGGGTTTTGCCGGGTACGCAGTCAACTGTTGCAAACCTTGGCGACAAGGGAGGAAAGTAAGATGGCTCGATTTGACACAGGTTTAGATTCCATTCGTCTTTCATTCAGTCGGCTCACCCAGCGTGAGCAAGTCCTGGTGCTTGGCGGTAGCGTGGTGACGGCTCTCGTCATCGTGTTTTCGATGGGGATGTGGCTGAGCACATCGGTGGATAAAACAGAGCACCGAATCAAACGAAAAACAGAGCAGCTTCAAGAGCTCTTTGCTTTGCAGGGGCAATATAAAGCGCGTCAGTCCGAACGCGAAAAACGCCTTTCGAATCTCTCACGCGGAAAAGTGAAGATGCTTTCTACCGTGGTGGAAGATGCCGCTCGCCAAGCGGGTTGTTGGGATGCGATAGGAAGGCTACAGCCGGAAAACGGTGAACCGGGGCCAGATGGTGTCATAGAGTCTCGCGTTGATTTACGGGTCTCCGGCTTGTCTATCGACAGGCTCCAAGAGTTTCTCAAGCGTCTTGAGCAATCAAGGGGCATCGTGATTGTAAAACGGCTCAAGCTCAATAAACCGTACAGGAAAGATGTTGTGGATGCTGAACTTACGGTCACGACGTTTAAGGTAGGGAGCTAATATGAGTGCCAAGCAAAAGCTACTGCGGGGACTGGGTTATTGCAGCTTCACCTTCTCGTGTCTGGTGATGTCAATCTACCTAACTTTTCCAGGTGATGTTCTCGGGCAGAGGCTCGCTCACGAGATCGCACTTGAGTCTAAAGGCAAAGTACAAATTCAAATGGACGACGTCAGTCTTTATGGTCTCACGGGCGTAAGCGCAGAGGGTGTAACGCTCCGTTATGATTCTGGTGATGGCGTGCCCCACCGGCTCCAGCTGGATGAAGTTGATGTTCGTGTTGAGATTCTTCCATTAATGACTGCTTCCATGGTGATTGACGGGAGTTTGCGGGCTGGCAAAGGAACTGTCGAGGCAGAAGTGGAGCGAGTTGGTGCCGGAGCATTTCGAGTTGATGCGGAGATAGATGAACTCAATTTGATGAGCGTTAACATCATCAGTGAGATGGCCGGGTTGCCTATTTTAGGTGTGATAAGCGGCGACGTATCATTGGATTGGTCCAAAGATGTAAAGACCCGAACTGGCGAGGTGAATATTCGCTCGACAGGCTTGCGGGTAGGTCCTGGCGAACTTTCTGGCGGTGCATTGGGTAAACTGACTTTGCCAGCCGTCGGGTTTGGTAAACTGGATCTTGGTATGACGCTTGGCGGAGGTAAACTCTCGGTTGCAAAGTTTGATCAACAAGGTGGAGATCTTCTTGCAGATATTAAAGGTGACGTTTCACTTCGCTCGCGATTTGCCAGTTCCTCTGTTTCAGGTTGTGTGAAAGTAAAAGGCGACCCAGCCTATTTGGCGAAAAATCCAACTTTAAAATCTGCGTTAGAACTCGCAACAGTTCGTCTCAAAAAAGACACCGCGGACTTTCTCAATATCCCTCTGGCGGGTACTATGGGCAATATGCGAATGCGCGGCGGTTTGTGCCGAGACGGTAAAGGCGCTGGTCCCAAAAAAGGTCGTGGACCTAAGCGGCGTTAGGAGAGAGCGATGCGTGTAGGGGTTGAATTAGAGAGCGCCGGTCGTACGGTGATGTGGCGGCCACTTGAAGGCGCGCTGATGACCATCGGGCAAAACCCTGAATGTGATCTGTGTATCCCGCAAGAAGAACTTGGCATGGTTCACTGTGTTTTGCAGTGGAATGGCGAAGTATTAAGTGTGAAGCCTCAAACAGGCGGAATCATTCTCAACGATGAGCGGATAGTAGAGTCGACAAGGTTGGCAGTAGGTGACCGGCTGGGTCTTGGGACCCTTACGGGGGTTGTGAAGTTTGAAGCCATGCCGGAACTGGATTCTGGTGGGCAGACGCGAACACTTGTGCCTGAGGCTTTTCGCCGCCGCAGCGACTTAATGGTTCGTTTGCCTGAAGCTTTCCCTGGAAAGTCGTGGTCACTTGATGAGCGCGGTATCACCCTCGGCGCAAATGAATCCAATGATATCGTTTTAGAAGATCCCTACGTTTCGGGATTCCATGCTCGCGTTTACATGCAAGATGGCCGAGCCATCATTGAAGATGTGGGCAGCCGAAACGGCGTTTTCGTTGGCACGCAGAAGGTGCAGTCTGCGGAAGCAACACCCGGCGCACAAATTCGAGTCGGCCAAACCGTCTTACTGGTGGCTGCGGAAGATCCGGAGCAAGGCAAGACACGAGCCGGCCGCCAGTCTAGCCAAATGATTGGTAAGTCCGAATCGGTAGAGAAGCTACGAAAGGTTCTCCGCCGGGTCGCAGGCAGCGATATTCCTGTTTTACTCACGGGTGAAACAGGCACCGGTAAAGAGGTCGCGGCGAGTTTGGTGGCGCAGTTAAGTCCCCGAGCTGGTAAGCCGCTGATTATTTTAAACTGCGGAGCACTGACCAGGGATCTGGTTGAGTCTGAACTCTTTGGTCACGAGAAGGGTGCTTTTACCGGAGCCAATGAACGTAAGATTGGAGCCTTTGAGGCGGCCAACGGTGGAACCCTTTTTCTGGATGAGATTGGTGAGCTACCACTGGATATGCAACCCAAGCTATTGCGGGCGCTGGAAAACAGTGAAGTAAGACGGCTTGGCTCTCCGAAAAGTTTTCATGTGGATGTTCGAGTGATTGCTGCAACGAACCGCAAGCTTGAAGAAGAAGTGGCTGCGGGCCGGTTCCGCGAAGATTTGTTGCACCGAATGAATATTGTGACGGTGGAATTACCGCCGCTGCGTCGTCGTAGCAGCGATATTGAAGAGCTTGCGATGCATTTTGTGGCGGCTTTTAGCCCGCAGGGTGAAACAGTTGCGGTCTCTAAAGCTGCTCTTGATAAGCTTAAGTCACACGTGTGGCCAGGAAACATTCGCGAGCTTCGCAACACACTTCAGCGGGCAGTGCTGATGCGTATGGATGATGGAGTTGAAGAAGATGACATCACTTTCGCGCCTTCAAGCTTCGAGCACCGAGCGGTTGTTTCTGAGGCGGTAACCTCACGTACGCTTTCCGAAATTGAGAAAGAAGCCATCACGACAGAGTTGATTAGGCACAAGGGGAACAAGAAAGAGGCCGCAGCCGCATTGGGCGTGTCGCGTTCAACCATCCACCGGAAAATCGAAGATTATGGGATTGATTTAGAAAAGCTTGGCGTAGCCTGAGTAGACTTGAGCCGGGGAGCATGGTGAGAGCTTTTTACTTGGCTTTAAAATCACAAGCAGCATCTGCTTTATAACGCTTACAAATTTCATCTGTGCAGAGGAAAAACGTTAGATTTGCGTTTACCGTACCAGCTCCAGCTTTGGCAGGAGTAAATTCGGTTTCGATGGTTTTGGAAGCTGTCTTTTCGTCCACGAAGTCTTTCGCGGTGTACTTTTCTTTAGCAGGTGTGACGCCTTCACTGCCTTTAATCATCGCCTTGAAAGGCGTCGTTGTTTTGAGGGTTTGCTTGCCCTTTGGGGTGATCGTTAGTGCACATGCGCCCGCTTTGCCGGAGGCTACGTCGCCTTTAACTGCGTAGGTAAGGTCGTAGAGTTCAGCGCTGTCATCGCTGGCCATGACCCAAGATGCTGAAAAAAGAACGGAAAAGAAAATCAGTGTACGCATATTATAAGCTCCTCTAAAATACATGACGGTGACCTCGTCACCGAACTTCATTATTAACTTATTTTTTTCCTCGGGGCTATCTGAAGCGGCGAGTTAGCTCTTCTTGGTGACCTTGGAGATCGTCGGGTGTTTTGACGGCAAGGAAACGTCCTTCATCACCTTCTCGCGGTACATGAAGGTAGGCGGAGTCGGCAAAACTTGTGATTTCGCCCATGAGTCGTTCAAACTGAACCACAGATTGCCCCTCGACTACTTTATCGGCCCGAAACCAGGTCAACGGCGGATTTTCCGTGAAGACGTCGACATTCATAACCATATTGTTGGTGCTAAAGACCGGAAGGGCGTCATTGTCGAAATCAGCCGGGAAGCGAAAGCCTTCGACAATTGCGACGCGGCCATCGACGCGAACTGGAGCGCCGCCTTTGTCGCCAGGATACCTTGGGGCGACCTCCGCGGTAACTTGTTTACCACCAAGTATGTGCGCTCCAATGACTTTCGGACAGAGGCTCGCCGCGAGGTTGTCTACGTTGCTTACGAAAAGATAGCGCCCACCTTGCTCTTTGAAGGTTTGAAAGTCGCCGCAGGCGGCCATGGAGCTGAAGATATCGCCGTGGCCTGGGGCATAAAAAGCGAGTTCGCCATCTTGCTTGCGAAAGGGCTCACCATCGGGTTTGACCCGGACTGAGATGCTCTGCATCGCCATGCGAATATTGAGTGGGTGGTCTTCTAGGTGCCCCTTGGTGTCTTGGGCAGTGGCAAATGAATTCATTAAGAAGATGCCGACTTTGTCGCCAAATCGGCCAACATCCTTAAGCTTTAGCTCAAGAAAGCTCTGACCTGGAAGGGCTTCAACCACACCTTTGACCACGCCGCCAAATCGAGTGGCCATCCCGCCATTGAGAATCACGACACCGACTTCTCCCGCATCGATTGCTTCTTGGCCTCTGCGCTGAGCCTCGCTGCCCTCTTGAGGCCAGTCCATGATGTCGCCAGGCTGAGTGGGCTCAAGTTTAGCGTCGATAAAATTACGCGCCTGGGTAAAGAGGCCTTTTTCGAGCTCGTCACGTAATTGGACGAAAGTTTGAGCGTCGAACCGAAATTCTTTGAGATATTCCAGATTTTTCTTATCGAAAGTTGCCAAAAGGTCATGGGTATCAGTCATGAAGGGCTTTTATGACATGATTTGCTGACTTGAAAGCCCTTGAGGAGAGCACAACGCATTGAGATGCTATCGGCGCGTGTGCTAACGTATGGGTTTGCAGGAATATTTGGTGGGAGCACTGTGTCTAACTCTGCCTACAAGTTGATTATCGAGGATGATGAAGGGCGCCGCAGTGTTGTTCCCGTGGACCTCGGTGCGTCTCAAGATGTAAGCCTGGGCCGAGATCAGGCCAACACCATTTGTTTGAATGAGCGCAATGTCTCGAGGCGCCATGCTCGATTTTTCGAAGATCCCACCGGGATATTCGCGGAAGACCTAAGCTCCTACAACGGAGTTTGGATCAATGGTGACCGGATCCAAAAACGTGAGCCTGTTTTTCAAGGTGATGTTTTAAGAGTGGGCGACTTTAATATCGAACTACGTGGCGAAGGACTTCATGCCCGTAGGGACGAAACGACCCAGCGTACCGTGGGCCCAGTGTCGGAACCAACGCAGCCAGGCTTTAAGATGATTGAGGATTCGATTCCTGCATCTGAAATGACCATGGATGCGGCTCCGCCACTTGAGCCTCTTAGCTTCGAAGAGACTGCTGAGCCGAACGGCCAAAGCCGGGAAGAAAAGACGGCTATCATTCGGATGTCGGATTACGACTTAAAGGATGAAAGCCTAGCGGAACGTTTGACCATTGCAGGCCAGCGCGCAAAATTAATCTGCGTCACAACGCAATTTGCGGGACTCGAATTCGAAATCGATAAAACCGAAGTTATCATTGGCCGGACCGATGAAAATGACATTGGATTGGATCACCGCTCGGTATCACGGCACCACTCAAGAATTGTGGTGGACGGTAACCGTTACACGGTTTTTGATAACGGCAGTGCCAACGGAACCTTTGTTAACGATGAGGAATACGCAAGCGTTGAGCTCAAATCTGGAGATGTGATTGAGCTTGGGCATGTTAAGCTTCGCTTTGTTCCTCCTGGTGAAACTTATTCTTTCACGGAAGAGGAACTCAAAGCTGTTCAAGACGCGCGGGGAGCGACCAATCCAGGTGTGACCGTGACCGAAACACCCGATGAAGTCACTGACGTTCGTAAAATGCCCAACCAAACGATGCTGCTCGGCGGCGTGGTCTTGGTGGTCGTATTGCTTCTGATTTGGGCGGTGGTGGCGGCGACACTCGGCGGGTCACCTGAGCCAGCGCAACCAAGAGCTGCTGAAGTTGTGTCCAAACCAGCTCCACCGCAAGCTCAAAAAGGCGGAGCTCTGGAAGAGCTTTTGGCCGAAGCCAACAATGCAGCTAAAAGTCGGAGATGGTCCAGGGCGCTTGATTTAGCGAGAGCGGCGGTCACTTTAAGCCCGTCCAATCCGGAGGCTATGGCGCTTGAAAACCGAGTCATGGCCGAGCGTGATGCTCAAGGTCATGTTGAAGCCGCTCGGCAATCGATTGCTGCCGGTAACTGGGAAGAAGCTTGGAACCGTCTCAGTGAAATCCCGACCCGAAGCGTTTACTACGAAGAGGCAAGCCCACTGATTGCTCAGGCGCGCGGTGCTTTGATCACTGAGCGCATCGCCGAGGCATACCGCGTGATTACTGCACGGGACTGGGACGCCGCCGATGTCTTGGCTGCGGAAATCGCAACCCTTGATGGTCAGCGCCCAGAGTTGGTCCAAATTCAATCGGAAATTCGACAAGGCCGCGTAGAAGATGAAGCGGCGGCTCAAACCAAGGCTGCTCAAGTTGCTTCGCAAAAAGCACGTACCAAGCCAAAGCGCAGTGCTCCCAAGCAAGCCGTAAAAACACCGGCGGCTAAACCAGCGGCTCCTAAACCGGTAGCTGCTCCTAAACCCGCCCCGGAACCACCGGCTGCCCCTGTGGCAACCCCTCAGGAGCTCTACACCCAAGGAGCCCTCGCACTAAAAGACGGCCAATACGATAAAGCCGTCGAGTATTTTCGTCGATGCGTTCAAGTGAACAAAAATTACGACCGTTGCTACCGGGCGATGGGTATTGTGTATGCCCGCAAAGGGGATCCGGCCAAAGCAGCTCGGTATTATAGAAAGTATCTGCAAGTGAGCCCCAACGCGGCCGATGCGAACCAGGTTCGCGAACTGCTCAAGCAATACGAAGGAAACGAATAAGAGCCATGGCCAACGACGGGTTTGGTGGCTTGTTTGATAAGGTGATGGCTCCTTCAAAGGCCGCAGTTGCCCCTCTTACAGTCTCCCAGGTAAATCAAAGAGCGAAGAACGCGCTCGAGCGGCAGCTTGGCCGGGTCGCGGTGATTGGCGAAATCAGTCAGCCGAAATTATCTTCTGGACACTTGTGGTTTGCACTTAAAGACAACGCCTCCCAGCTTCCTTGTGTGATGTTCCGCCGCGATTTAAGCCGGCTTAAGTTCCAGCTCGAACACGGTATGGAAGTGGTCGCCACCGGCCGGCTGACGGTTTATGGGGCCTACGGCCGATATCAAATGGTTGTCGACTCTGCAGAACCTCGGGGGCAAGGTGCTTTGCAGGCAGCCTACGAGCAGCTAAAAACCAAACTTCAGCACGAGGGGCTTTTTGAGCAGGGGCGTAAAAGAGCTTTGCCTGCTTTGCCAGGTCGAGTGGCTGTGGTGACGAGTCCCACGGGCGCAGTGATTCGCGATATTATCAATGTCTCCACCCGGAGATTTCCTCAAGCTCAAATATTGGTCATCCCGGCCCGCGTTCAGGGCCCGGATTCAGCCGGGAGCATTCTTGAGGGAATCCAGAAAGCGAGCCTTGGGGCTGAAAAGCTGGGGCTCAGCGCTTTGATTGTGGGACGAGGCGGCGGAAGCCTTGAAGATCTCTGGGGTTTTAATGATGAGCGGGTTGCTCGGGCCATCGTCGACTGCCCGATTCCTGTTGTGAGTGCGGTGGGGCATGAGACCGATTTCACGATTGCTGATTTCGTGGCCGACATGCGAGCTCCAACGCCATCGGCGGCAGCTGAGCTGATTTTTCCGCAGCGTTCGGAGCTGGTGCAGAGACTTAGCTCGCCGGTGCAGCGCGCCCGATTAAGTGTGAAGCGCTCCTTAAATCACCGCCGACAAACGCTGCGTATGTTTGAAGCGAAGCTTGGTGATGGACGTTCTCTTCTTCGAGAAGCAATGCAGCGCTTGGCTTATGCCCGGGATGGTTTACCCGCTGTGCTTCGAGCAGATCTGAATCGACGGGCAAAACGATTGAATGCCCTAACTATGCGACTGCGCGCCCACGATCCCAAGATTTCTCTCTCGCGTACACGAACCAGTTTGGTGGCATCGTCGAGTAAGATTGAGCCGGCTTTGCGCCGACGTTTAGCCTTTGAGCGAACACGGATTGAAAACTTGGAGAGCCGCTTGCAGCAATCCATGGGCCGTCGCGTTGAGCAGGACCGTATGCGTTTGGCGCTTGCTGGTCGGCGATTAGATGCTCTTTCTCCGCTGAGTATTTTAGACCGAGGTTACGCCATCGCGTTGAATGCATCCGGCGAAGCGGTAAAGGACGCTGAGAGTCTTCAACATGGCGATAAACTCTCTTTGCGCCTTGCGCACGGAACACGACAAGTGATTGTAGACGACTCGGCTTGACGCAAGCAGGTTAGTCAATTTAAGCAGGATCCATCATGACTTCTAAAAAAGATAAAAAAGAAGAAGCCTCTTTCGAGCAGATTGTGGCTAGACTCGAAACCATCGCACAAACCTTGGAAACAGGGGATACGCGACTTGAGCAGGCTCTTAGCCTCTTCGAGGAAGGCGTACGATTAAGCCAGGAAGGCACGCGCCGGCTCGATGCAGCCGAGCACCGTATTGAAGTCTTACTTGAAGACGACAAGACCGAATCGTTTGAACCCTCTGCGGACTGATAGCAAACTCAATGGCAAAGATGCGCGCGGATTTAATGGTGGTGGAGCAAGGGCTGGCTCCTTCGAGAACACGCGCTCAGGCGCTTATTCTTGCAGGGGTTGTTCTCGATATCCACGGTAACCGGGTTGAAAAGCCCGGGCAAAACCTACCGGAAACCACCGAGTTGCATCTTAAAGGCCAGCCGATTCCCTACGTCTCGAGGGGCGGGCTAAAGCTTGAAGGTGCTTTAAACGCATACAGTATTGCGGTCGACGATGCGGTTTGCCTGGATGTTGGAGCTTCCACGGGCGGATTTACCGACTGTCTTTTACAGCGAGGTGCTAAAAAAGTGTTCGCGGTAGATGTGGGTTACAACCAACTTGTCTACAGTTTACGTCAAGACGAGCGCGTGGTGTGCATGGAGCGGATCAATGTTCGCACTTGGGACCCTGAAATCTTGGGTGAAAAGGTTTCGGTCATCACCATCGACGTTTCGTTCATTTCCCTGATGCTCATTTTAGAGTCGGTTATAGCCGCGGCTCAGCCGGGATGCCGCTTGGTTGCATTGGTGAAACCGCAATTTGAAGTTGGCCGTGAAGAGGTTGGAAAGGGCGGAATTGTACGCAATGTGGCGGCTCGAGATGCCGCTTTGGTACGTATTCAGGACGAAGTCTTAAGGCTTGGCGCCACTGAGCTTGAGACAATGGACTCGCCTATTCTCGGTACAAAAGGCAATCACGAATTTTTACTAACTTGTGTTTTTGGAGAGTCGCCGGTTTGAGAGCCTAAGGGGTTTGACATTCCCCCCAAGGTTCTATCGAATGGGACGAAATTCCATTGGGACAACCTCACGAAGAGAGAGCATTAGATGCAGGTGGTCTGTGATAAATGCAGCGCACGATACGAGTTTGAAGCAGCGGATATCCCAGCAGAGGGATACGACGCTCAATGTACATCTTGCGGGCACATATTTTTTGTAAGTCCTGAGGGCGATGCGCCTTCTCGGGCAATGGAAATGCCAACGCCGGCCCCAACTCCCGAGGCGCTCGAGGCAGAAGAGCCCCTTGCAGAGACAATGGCTGAAATTGATTCGCCGCTTGTAGGGGAAGCCGATGAGCTTCCGCCGACCGAACTCGACGTTGATTCCGCAGCGGCCGATGATTTTCCCGACTTTGACGATTCCGACGAAGGAACGACGCCAGAACCGGCGAATGAGGAAGAAGAAGCAGAGGCACGCGAAGCCATTGCTGCTGTTGATTCATTCGACGATATGATGGCGCTTTCAGCTCAGCTTGGTGAGCCCACTCGGGAAGGTTTTGATACCAGCCCGGTGGATGACACAGAGCTCGATGCACGTCGCCGCTCATCTTTGATTCGCGTGGTAAGCCTGGCCTGCATCGCGGTGGTGGCTTACGTTGGGTTAACCTTCACCCTCGCACCTCAGATTTTCGACAAGACCGTAGGGCAATTCATCGGTATCGATGCGGGCGTTGACCCGGCGGCTGTACCTTATTGCCAAAAAGGTCAGGACCTTATGCTCGGCGATACCCCAAAAGCACTTAAAAATGCGATGGGTCAGTTTGCTGAGGCTAAGTCCATTGACGAGAATTATGGCGATGCCTTGGCATTCGAAGCGATTACGAATGTCTTCATGGGCGCAGACTTCAAAAACGAAGGCACCCACATTCTCGACCTCAAGAACGCAGCTGAAGTAGAGCTCGCACGGCTTGATACACTAAGTTCAAAAGAGCGGCCTAAGGATTACGTGGCGCTGAAGCAGGCGTTGCTTGCTCAAGCAACGGCGAGTCAAAAAGCTCAAGAGTGGGTAGAAAAAGGCGGCCGAGCCTTAATGAAAGCGCGGCGTGCCATTGAGTCTGGTCTCGAAAATGACGCTACCAATCCAAACTTCAAACTTGCGACTGCGCTGCACCGAGCTCAAGACTCAGACACGCTGACCCGGGCTGAGCAGTACTTAAGAATGTATTTAGAGGGTCTTGGACTCAGCCAAGAAGACTTGTCGAAGCCGACCAACCACTGGATGGCTTACACACATGGTCTGATTTTGATGGCTAAGGAAACGACCGCAAAAGATGCGCCTGCAGCCTTCACCGCTGCGATTACTTTAGAGCCTCGTTTTCAACGAGCACGCCTGCGATTGGCACAGTCTTACCATAAGCTGGGACAAGTTGATGAGGCCGTGAAGACGCTTGAACAACTGGTTCAGGCCCAACCCAAGCATGTTCAAGCAACACGCTTACTCGCATCGTGGAAAACTCCGGTAGCTCCTGCACCTGCAGCGAAAGAAGTAGAAGAACCGAAGGTAGAAACCAAGAAGATCAAGAAGAATAAGAAGCGCGGTAAAAAGGGTAAGAAGCGCGGTAAAAAAGGCAAGAAGGGTAAAAAAGGTAAGAAGTCTAAGAAGGGCAAGAAGAAGTCTAAATAGTGCTTCGTCTTTGCTTGATAGGCCTTTACGCCTCCGTTTTTGTTCTCACTACTGGCTGTGGTTCCCGCCCAGCTCCGGTTCTGGTTTCGACCACCGAGATTTCTCCTCAGTTACCTCAAGTCTTAGCCGATGCATCAGCCATCGAGCATATGCTTGAGGGCGAGCGCTTTTTTCTTCAGAAGCGTTACAAGCCTGCTGCCGATTATTTCCGGTTAGCCCTGGTTCATGACCCCCACTCTGTTCATTTATACCTTCGTCTTGCCCAGGCATTGGGGAAAGCGAATGCTTGGCTTGCCGCCCTCCAGGTTTTAGAGAAGGCCCAAACTTCCTGCTCAGGTCATCCCAAAGTGCGGTTGGCGCTGGGAAAGCTTTACTTAGAGACTGACGATTATGAGGCAGTGGAGAGGTTACTTCAGCCAGCAGAGTTTGAGTCCGAAGATTATGCGCGGGCGCTTTTAATCCGATTGGATGCGTCCTTGTGGCGCCGCCGCCCTGCACTGGTGCAGGATATCGAAGAGCTGGTTCTTCAAGAGTTTCCGGATATGCGCTGTATGATTGGCGCTTTGTTAGAAGATCATGGCTTCGATAAGCGGGCTCTAGCGCATTATGAACTTTGCTCTTCCCAGCTTAGCTTGGTTCGGTCACGTTTGGGTTTTCGCCAGAGTGGGGCGGCTCTCTCAAATGAATTCAAGACGGTGCCGGTTGCTCGTGAAATGAATCTTCAGCCGCTATCCGGCGTCAGTTCATCTAAGGAATTAAGTAAAGAAGGCGTGGAGCTTAGGCGAGCGCACCGTCTTCGTTCAGGCGATTGTGAAGTGCTCTACCAACTGGGAGGTTGGTACAAACTTAAAGAAGATAAGGGGCGGAGCCTTAGATACATTGAAGAGGCCTTTAGACGGTGCGGAGACCACCCATCCATTGCGATTGCCTTGGCTAGAGCCTATGGGACGCGGGGCAATTGGGATCGCGCCCGGGAGCTGAGCCAACAAATTTTAGAGGGCGATTACACTTCTGAGGTTATGAGCGCAGCAAAAAAAATAATAGAGCGGAGTTATCGTGTTCAGGCAGAAGAATAAAGAGCAGTTTAAAGGTCGCTTGAGTTTGTGCAGGCTTGGTCTGAATCAGGCAGCACTCTTTGTGTGTTTCATGTCTTTTCTGACGATTGGCTGCGCCGGACGTATTCCGCTGCCTGAGCATCTTCAGCAAATGACCGCTCAAACGGTCACCGATGCCATGAACAAACGGGCAGTGAAACTCAAAGCGTTCAGCAGTGAAGTACGTGTCACTTACTTCGGCCCGGACGGACGACTTAAGGGTACTGTAAGCCTTGCAGCGCAGCGGCCAGGAAAATTCCGCTACAACTTAATGGGGCCTCATGGCGGCGTACTTGAAGCCTTCGCGACCAATGGGCAAACCTTCCAATTATCGAAAATGAGTGAATCGCGATTTCTCTATGGACCCGCAACTCCGGACACCCTCGACAGACTTTTGTTTTTCGCGCCGCTACACCTCGGCCCTAAGGGTTGGGTGGATCTTTTGTTTGGCACCGTGTCCATCCCCTCTCATGCGACCCTTGATTACAGTGAGCAAACGGGTCAGTGGATGCTTGAGTGGGAGGAGCAAGAAAAGTTTGTTCGGGTACACGTCGAGCCCCAAGAAATGATGATGAGCCGTTTGGAGGTTTCAATCGCGGGAGAACTTGTTTGCGATGTGAGTATTGAATCTCGCCATGCCGTGGGTTTGCCTGCGAAACTCAACCTAAAAGCGCCCCGAGACAAAGTGCAGGCAACTCTAAAAACCAGAGATATCCGTGAGAATCCCACCTTTGGTAAGGCCACTTTTGAGCTCAGCCCACCGCGCGGTGTAAAGCCCGAATATTGGGGACCTTTAGCGGATTAACTCCACTTGCTTTGAATGCTGGCCGGGCCCTGCTACACTTTCGTGTGGTCTGACGACCAAATGAAATCATACGATGATGCTGGCTTTGTGGGGCAAAAATGACTGATCACTCAGACGACTTTTTGGACGAAGAATTAGATATAGCAGTGGAAGCGCCAATCGATGCGCCGGGACCACCTGTGATTCCGCCGCCTTTGGTTGAAGGCAATGCTCAGCAAGGAGCAAGCGAGTCTCCGAAAACATCGGCCACCGACGGCAGTGCTTGGCACGGCCGGACGCCTTTCGAAGATCTATTTGTTTCCGACTCACCGCCATTGCCTCCCGGCCGCGGCTCAGCTGAGGAAAAGGTTGCTTACTTACGCGAGAAGCTCAAGCGTTCCGAGGCGCAGCAGGCAAAGTTTAAAGATGCTTGGTCCACCCGCGATAGGGAGATGGATTTACTCGAAGGGCTGTTTAAGCATTATTGGCATCGCACGACAGAACTGAAATCAGAGGTTGGAGAGTTAACTCAAAAGCTCGCCGCCATGGAAGATTATCTCGAACGCAAGAAGAAAGAGATTGTCGACTATGGTGAGCAAGTTGCGCAGACATTTAAAAAGCGCGACGAGATGGAAGCGGCTTTGCGGGAGGAAATGAGTGCGCGACGTGCTCACGACCAAAGGTTGATTGAAGAGAAAAATTCTCAATTCAGCGCATTGGAAGTTCAACACCGTCAGCTTCAAGATGAGCACAATGCAGAGCGCACATCCATGCGTGATCAGATAGCTCAGCTCAAGAAAGATTTGCAGGTTGGCCGCGACGAACTAAGTAAGTCTAAAGTTTCAGCGACTGAAAAAAACAATGCATTGCAACTTGTTCGGGAAGAGCTCGAAGATGCTCAATCAGCGTTTCAGCGAGATCTCGATGCCCGCAATCAAGCAATCGATAAATTTAAAGAAACGATACGGAAGCAGCGTTCAAGCATTGCGCAAAGTGAAGCTGATGAGAGCCAGTTGCGCCAAGAGCTCAAAAGTTTTGAAGGTGAACTCAAGCAGCAGCGCGTTACCCATGCTCTTGAGCTACAGCAAGAAAATGAACGATTGGAGTCTTTGCAGCAAGAGCTTGTGACCACGCGAGCTGCTCGCGATGGTCTCGATGCCGAGTCTGAAATTCTGCGTGAAAAACTATCGGCCGTCCAAGTCGAACTTTCGGGTTCTCAGAGTGATAAAGAGCATCTAGAAAGTCGCCTCGAGCAAAGTGAGCAGAGGGTGAGCGAATGGATGGAGGCCAACGAAGACATGAAGGGCCAAATCACTGAGCTCCAAAGTGATATCAGCGACCTTCGCGAAGAGCGCACGCTACTTGAGCAAGATCATGACAGATTGATTGCCGCAAAAGAGGAAGCAGAGTCAGGCTTTGTTCAGCGCGAGCAAAGTCTTCGAGGAAACATCGAGAAGCTTGAGGATCAAGTGGATGCGGTCAACGCTGAGCTTTCCAAGAGTAAGCAGAGCTTTGAGGCTCTTGAGGCTGAGCATCAGGAATTGGTCGTGGATTCAAAAGAGGCTGCCAGCTCCTTAAGCAGTAACATCGAAGAACGTGATGAGGCGATTGAAAAACTGAAGTCGTCCATGGAAGCTGGTCGCCAAGAGACGGCGAGGCTTGAACGTGAAACACAAAACTTACGTGAGACTCTTGAGGCTGAGCGGTCTGAGGCTCTTGCCCGCCGGGTAAGTATGATTGAGAAGATTGGTCTAGCTAAGCAGGTGCTTAAAAGTGCTCAGCACCGTGAAGGCCTATAGGTCTTCGTTTTCTTGAGGCAGCTGAATACGGTCCATAGCCAGCTTAAGTTCACGCATGGTGAACGGCTTGTTGAGAATAAAGTCTACCGTGTTTGAGCTGCTCGCTCGTTCTTCAAGGCTGAGAGGCCATCCTGTCACCATGCCAATGATGATATCGGGGTAATTTGTTCGCAGTTTTCGGGCGAGTTCCCAACCATTGGTTTCAGGTAGATCTAAGTCTGTGAGCAAGAGGTCAATATTGCCTTGGTCTACGGCTTCAAATGCTTGAGGTGCCGAGTTTACAGCCCGTACATTGTGACCTTGGTCTTTGAGCAGCTCCGTAATCATTTCGGACACGTAAACATCATCATCCACAACAATTACATTGAGCTGGTTTTTCTGGAGCTTACGTTGACCGAGTGCACTTTGCTCAGTACGCGGGAAAACCAAGCTAAATTTAGTTCCCGTTCCGTGTTGTGTATGCCACTCCAATTCGATTCCGTGACCGACAAGGATATCTCGCGTCATACTCAAGCCGAGGCCCGTACCTTTTTCTCCTTTGGTGGAAAAGAAAGGGTCAAACATTCGTGCTGCAATCTCGTCTGGAATGCCATCCCCGGTATCTTCGATTTCAATGACGGGTTGACCGTTTTTGAGATCAACGCGCAACGTAACATCCCCTGACTTGCTCTGAACGGCGTCCATGGCGTTGCCGGTGAGGTTGAGTAAAACCTCCATCAAATCTTGTCGGTGACTGACCACGTCTGGGGTATGCTTAACATCGACCTCCACAGTGACGCCGTCAGGAATTTGAGTATCGACAAACCGAGAAACCTCTTCCAAAAGCTCTGCGAGTGGAACGACTTCAAGCTCATCTTTACGGCGCTTGGAGAATTCCTGGAGGCGCTTCAAAATGGTTGCTGCATTCTTAGTAGCGGACTCAATGATATCCAGATCTTGATTAAGTACGGGGGTAAGCTGCCCTCGGGTACGAATTCTTAGCAATCGACCAATCACCGTGGTGAGCGCGTTGTTTGCATCGTGAGCAATTCCGGCTGCGAGTTGTCCCACCATCAGCAATTGATGGATGGCAGGGCCTTGAGGCTCAACATCAACATCCCCAAGAAGCACAATATAGGCGGGCATTTGCTCGGCCTGGATTGGGAGGCACGTGATGGATAGGGCACCTTCTCCTGCGCTGCGCGGAGCACTGATGGTTGCAGGAACCTTGGAAGTAAGGAGCTGAGTAATTAATTCCTGGGAAGTAGGGGCAAAGAGCGCCTGGAGCGAAGCATTGTGAAACCGGGACGAATAGGCTGCATTGTGTGTGATGGTGGTTCCAACACAGAGAAGCGCGGGTCCTTCGAAACTTTCAAGGCTTAGGTTCATGACTTTCCTAGTTTCCTAATGAGCTGGGGTCAACCTATTCTGCCAGCCCATGCTGTGCAACCCAGCATGGTTCGTTCAATGATGAGCGTTTTCATTTGATTGCGGCCTTGATGGGTTTTATGAGATGGATCGTAGGCAAACTTAAGCACCCAGGGGATGAAAAATGGCAGAGCACATACTTGCAATTGATCAAGGAACCACAGGCACGACATGTCTTGTCGTGAAGATAGACCCGAATTTGGGGAGTGTCGAAGTGGTTGGCCGGGGCTATGCTGAATTTGAACAACACTTTCCTCAGCCAGGCTGGGTTGAGCATAAGTTGAGTCAAATCTGGGAGTCTTGTGAAAAATCTCTACCGAAGGCACTTGAAGCGGCAGGGATTAAAAGCTCTGAGATCAGCGCCATTGGGATTACGAATCAGCGTGAAACGACCGGGATTTGGAGCGAGTCTGGGGAACCTTTAGCAAACGCCATCGTGTGGCAGGACCGCCGAACGGCCGATAAGTGTAAGATACTTCGAGAAGCTGGGCATCTTGAGATGGTGCAGACGCGAACCGGTTTGGTTCTCGACCCATATTTTTCAGGCACGAAGGTTGCCTGGCTCTTAGACAATGTTGATGGGCTACGAGAAAAAGCCAACAACGGTCAGGCCCGGTTTGGAACCATCGACTCTTGGTTGGTGTGGAAACTTACCGGCGGGGATGTCCATGTAACCGACGCGACGAATGCTTCACGCACCTTGATGTTTGATATTCGTAAAGGAGCCTGGGATTCCGAGTTGTGCAGCGTTTTAGGCGACATTCCGACAAAAATATTACCAGAAGTTCGAGGCTGTTCCGAAGTGTACGGGAAAACCCGTGGACTGAGTATTCTACCTGACGGTATTCCGATTGCGGGTATCGCTGGTGATCAGCAGTCATCGCTGTTTGGACAGGCGTGCTTCACTCCGGGCATGGCAAAATGCACTTACGGCACAGGAGCCTTTGCGCTTGTTAATGCGGGCAACGAGCCGAAGGCGAGCAAGCGAGGATTGCTCTCTACGGTTGCTTGGAGCTTGGATGGTAAGTTGACCTACGCGATTGAAGGCAGCGTTTTTATCGCCGGTGCGGTGGTGCAGTGGCTACGAGATGGCCTGCAATTTTTCGAAAGCAGCAGTGAGATTGAAGCCTTGGCCGCCCAGGTCGAAGACAATGGGGGAGTCACAGTGGTTCCCGCCCTCACGGGCCTCGGAGCGCCTCACTGGAATCCAGATGCACGCGGTATCATCTGTGGGCTTACCCGCGGAACGACTCGGGCGCACATCGCTCGGGCGGCGCTTGAAGGGATCGCTTTTCAGGTCTCTGATCTCTTAGGCGCCATGCGATCTGACAGTGAAACGTCCATTCAAAGCCTGCGGGTCGATGGTGGTGCAGCTGCGAACGCAATGCTTATGCAGTTTCAGTGTGATCTACTGGGAGTTGAGATTCAAAGACCAACAGTCTTAGATACTACAGCGTTGGGTGCAGCTTATTTGGCTGCACTTGGTACAGGAGTTTTCAGCAGCTTAGATGAAATCACCAAGGCCTGGGCAGTTGATACGAGGTTCCAACCCAAGATGGATGCATCATTGGTTAAGGAGCGGGTAGCGGCTTGGCAGAGTGCGGTAAAGAAGGCTTAACGAGAAGAAGTTTAGCTAAGGGTGGCTGCTCCCCGAAAGGAGCAGCGCACGGTCAGTTGGTCAGAGCTTGATCACTGTGTGTGTGAAAAGTTCGACACGTGAAGTGCTCGGCTCTTCCAGTCAAAGAGTGATCCAATATTCAGTTCATCATAACTGGCGTTAGGCGAATAAAGCGCCATGAGCTGCCAGTAATAAGCATCAGACGGCAAGTTCAGCCCTGCTCCCATTTGCGGAAAGATGGGCAAATCAAATTGCACATTGTTTCCAGGTGAAATGGCAAACCAGTGAATGATAGCCCTTGGTATAGGCATCGCTCCGTCGCACGGAATGATGGTCTCAAAGTTATACATCCAGTGGACATTAGCCGATGGCTGAACATCAAATGGAGTCTCTGGAAGAAGCTCGACTTCAAAGTTCATTGGCCCGAGAGCGTTCGAAACGGTCGGTGAAATCTTTGAGTGTGTTTTGAGAAACGGGCTGGCCACCACAGGGTCAACTGTACTGGTCAAGCCATAGGTCCTTGTGTCGGAGCGTGGCGGAAAGATTTGACCATCCGCGCTATTGCCCACACTGGTGTCCACGTTAAACGTTGCGAAGTCCATAGACTGCGGCAGTCGGAAGGGCATATCCACATAGACGGTGTCGGTGCTTGGTAGAACACTGGCGCCCATCATGTGAAGACCCATGTAGCCAAAGTCGTACCAGACATAGCTGGCAGCGTGGGTTGGCAAGAGAGCGTTTAAGCTGGTGACACCTTGTAGCGGTGGATTATCCAAAACAATCTTCAGAGGTTGCTTGAGAGGTGTGTCGATATAGATGTCCATGTCTTCGTAAACGAGAACGCAGACGCCGCCGTCACCCAGATCCATGCACTCTTCACTTGTCTCACACTGAGAATCTTCGTCACAAGCAAGCCCTGAACTCGCCTCGGTGTAAACAAAAGGTCTAAAGCCCATGGCGTGTACATCAAGGGTTCCCTCGTCGGTGACTTCACCGGCAAGTGCCATCAAAACCATATCTCCAGTTCGCGCCCAAATCTCATAAGAACCGTTGCTCATAAGTTGAGAGTTTGGACCGGGGTCTGGCAGCTGCTCAGAAAAAGTTCTGTAGCTTGTGGTTACAACAACCATGTCGGCACCGGTGTTGAAGTCATCCTTGATCCGGAAGACGTCGCCGCGAATCAGCGGTGGCACCATAGACGTTGGCTCTGGACACGGTGGGAGTGGATCTGGTGGCGGATCCTCTTTTGGCGTGATCTGCATGGTTAGGTTTTGTGCATCGGTTTCAATCCAGGAAAACTTACCGAAGCCAACTTTACCTGCGTGAAAGCTTTGCGCACCGTAGACTTCGAGGCCACTGATTGTGATTTGCCCACGGGAGTCGGTGTAGCCATAGAGGTGGTCTTTGGTGGGATCAGCGAGCGCGCCCATCATGACAAATGCATTCTCAACACGCTCACCTGACGTACTGACTACGGTGATGTTTACGGCTCCATCGATGGGGCCTCCACCGGTCCAGTTGTTGAGGTCTGCCGGGTCGAAGTATGTGAAGAAATCTTCAGCATTGCGTTCAATTCCCCAGGTCTCAACGCGAACGTCTACGAGTCCTGCGGAGCCAGCAGCCGGAGTGCGGGCAATAATCGTTTGGCTGTTGACCACGAGAATGTCTGTAGCTTCACGCTGGTCAAAGAAGATTCGACTGTCGGCGCCAAAACCGTTGCCTTGTATCTCTACCCGTGTTCCGCCAGCGATTGCACCTTCAGAAGGTATGGCACTGTCGAGTCTTAGGTCGATGTATTGAAAAGCGTCGATTTCGGTAACGCTGACATCTCCAGCAGTGACCGTAATATCAACCGCTCCTTCGGCATCTGCAGCAGGTGCGTCGCAGGTTAGTTGCCAAGGGTTGAGTTGGTTACAGACCGCTTCAGTTGCTCCAAAGAGTACCGTGTCGATGGTTTCAGTGAACCCGCCAACAACCAATGAAATGGTGATTCCACCCTCCAGCGGTGAGGCTGCAGGAACCAGGGCGATGACACGTGGTGTGTTGTTGTCAGGGTCAAAATAGACAAAACCATTAGTGAGTCTGTCGGAACCATTCTCGTTGGTGGCTACTAAATCCACAGGTCCTTCGACCGGGGGGTTGGCTGCGGGTGTTACGAACGCCATCTCTGTTTCAAACGGGTTCGGTGTATTCTCAGCGCTTGTGATTCCAACCATAAGCACGGTTGGTTCAACAAAGCCCGCTCCAGTGATGTTTGCTTCAGTACCGCCGCCAATGGGTCCAGCGAAAGGCTCAATAGCATCGAGTCGAACAGGGTCGAATGTGCGGAAGGCAGCTGGCAATGTTGCAGTGCCGTTCATGTTGGTGACTGTGACGGAATAAGTGCCGCGCTCAAGTGCCGGTGTAGACACCGTGAGTGTGTGCGAGTCAACCACGGCTGCTTCGATGGGGCTGGAGTCATCAAATCGAACAGTGGTTCCATCGATGAGTCCGCTACCGAAGATTGCAACGACGGTTCCACCTTCACTTGGACCGCGGTCTGGTTGGATCCCCGTAATGGCTACAGGATCGAAATATTCAAAACCACTCTCCAGCAGAGCGGTCGCGGGCGGTTGTCCCTCTGCTGCTTTTAAGATTCGGACGGTTACATTTTCTGCCAATGCGTAGGCGGGTGTGATGCACTGGATATTGGTATCACTAACGACCTGAACTTGGGTGCACGCGGCGCCGGTAGGGCCGAACGTAATTTGAAAGGTACTGGGCGCTGCACCTTGATCGTCTTCGAATCCCCAGCCGATGATTTCGACAAGGTCGCCACCTTCGGTGCTTCCGCGGTTGGGTTGAATGGAGTTAAGCGAAATGGTGGCCTCGACACTGGTTGTTTCCGTGTCGTCAGGCAAATCTCCTGGAGTTGCTTCCGGTACTTCTTCTGAGCTTGGGGTGTTGGCCCCGATCTCATTTTCCCCGGATCCGAGTAGGTCAGAACAACCGCTTCCCAGAAGGGCGAAGGTGGTCGCAAGAAACAAAATGGTTAAAAACCTGGATGGGCGAAATTCGTTCACTATGTGTTCCCCAACGGTGTATGTTCACTTAGACCTGGGTGGGCCCTTGTGGGTGCTGTTATGATTGAGAGTATTGCTACCCCAACCATCGATGGTCAATGGTGATTTTAACGTTAAAACTAGCAATTGCCATTTTGAATTGAGGCTCTCTCTGAGCTAGTAAGCGATCCGATGTCAAAAACAAAATACATTGCAGTTGCCGGCAACATTGGTTGTGGAAAAAGTACATTGGTCGACTTCATTTGTAAGACCTACAATGTAGAGCCTTTTTTCGAGCCGAACGCGGAAAACCCTTATCTGGTCGATTTTTACAGAGATATGAAGCGCTGGGCGTTCCACTCTCAAGTTTATTTCTTAACCCACAAGTTCAGAATTCATCGCGAGCTTGAAAAGCGTAGAGAGACGGCAACGGTCATTCAAGACCGGACGATCTATGAGGATGCGGAAATATTTGCAGCGTACTTACGGCGGCGAAGGTTCATTCTCAAGCGTGAGTGGGCTCTGTACAACGATCTTTACGAGACTATTCTTGAGGCACTGCAACCGCCAGATTTGATGATTTACCTACGGGCAAGTGTGCGAACGATTCGCAGTCGTATTCAGCTCCGCGGAAGGCCAGAAGAGCAGCAAATACCCACATCGTATCTGAGAAGCTTAAACCAGCTCTATGAAGGTTGGTATGAGGGTTACGACCGGTCGCCAACGATTGTCCTAGAAACAGATAACTTAAACTATCTTGAGGACTTAGAGCACCGAATCGATGTAGATAAGACCATTCGCCGACATCTTTAGAAGGCACAAAAAAGGCGCTCAACGGAGCGCCTTTAAGCTAATTTAGCTTTCTAGATTCATTGGCATGCTTTTGTCGAATTCGATGGCCTTTCGGCTCACTTTGGCTCGGAAGCACAGCGTTTCTACGCCCCGTGCGACAGCATCTCTAAATGCATCGCAGTATTCGGAGTCGAGAGCATCGGCCAGTTTAAAGCTCGTAACATCACTTCTCTGCGCGACGAAGATCACCATGGCTCGGTTACCTTCCCGAACCAAGTTGGTCAGGTGAGTGGCTTCTTCAATACCGCGTGTGTGCCGAGCATCTGGAAAGTGGGCTACGCCCTCTTTTTCCAACGTAACGCTTTCTACAACAATGTAACAAGGTCGTAGCCCATTGCCGTCGAGTATTAGATCGACGCGTGAGTTTCGAGAGTTCTTTGGAACCCGGCGCATGGTTGCGTAGCCAGCGAGTTCCGGGATTTGCCCAGCCATAATCGCTTCAGAAACCACGGTAATTGGCCGACCGGTATGAATTCCTACCGGCGTGCGGCCGGAATAGATAATCTCCAGTTGGTGGTCGAATTTTCGTCTCGGGTCGTTGGTTGCCGAGAGAAGAACTTTGGAGCCTGGGTCAGAAATACCAAGCATTCCACCGGGGTTCGCACAGTGAACCGTAATTTCTTCACCGGTTCTAAGCTTTACATCAGCTAAGAAACGCTTGTATCGGCGGATGAGTTTTGCCTCTAGTAGTGGATCTTCAAATCGCATCATTTCCCTCCCGGATGTTGAAGTGCTGCTCACTTCGATACCCACCTTCGTATCAGATGGGGGCTAAAATTGAAGTTCTTACCCCCACTTCAAGTGCCGTCGACCTGAAATCATTTCCAATTCTAATCGTCAACCCTCTATATCGCGATCTTTTCGTGAAAACGGGAACTTAACGCGTCTTGTCAATCTTCATTCAAGAGTGACAGATACGTTGACGCAGCGGGTGAAGAGGGGTAAATTCAAATCATGATAAAGCGAATAATAACGAGAGTCGCCGTGGCGAGTTGTATTCTAGGTCTTACGGTAAGCGCCTATGCCCAAAATTCCGTCACCAACACGGTTAAAGAACAAGTTCAGCCTCGCGAGAGTGCTATCGAAATGGTTCCAGACGAAGAGAAGTCTGTCCGAACCCGTCGCGCCGTAGACAACATGCGCGGCTCGCTCTCCAAGGTACTGGGTTATCTTGAGGAAGCTCGAGAGCAACGCGATGTCCTCAAGCTAAACTGCGTGAACGAAAAGCTTACAGCCATCAAAGGCCTACTGCGTGTTTCCGAGCAAGCAGCGGTGACCATGATGGAAGCTTTGGCTACGAAGGACGTCAGCGTTGCGCAACACGAATACGAAAAAATCATGATTGCGGCGAGCAAAACCGGAGAGCTCTCAGCGGAGAGTGAAGTTTGCATCGGTGAGCTGGCTGTTTACTCAGGACAAACTTCGGTAACCGTTGAAGTGAACGATGAAGTTGTTTCCACTGCAATCACAGGTTCGGATAATGCGGGTGCTGCGGGCACCGGCTCTGAAGGTAGCGCTGCAAGCAGCTCTGATGCCCAGGAGGGTGAAGTATCATCACTCCAAGAAGCGGTGATGGACAGCCCTGAATCTGCGCCTTCCTCATCAGGCAGCTCAAGCGAAAGCGCTGATGAGACACCGACGGAAACCGAGGAAACTGCTGTTTCAAGCAACCCGAATGAGGACCGACCACCAGCAGCGTCAGGCTCCTAAGCTCATCAGCGATAGTTAATCTATTCGTTCGAGCTAAGTTCCTATTTTAAAACTTGGCCTGTCCAGTCTTCTGGATGGCTCAGGTCAAAATGAGAACACACCGTGGGAGCAATGTCATAAAGCGTTGCTCCGAGAATCTCTCCGCTTCTTATACCCGGACCATTCATTACAAAAAGCCCATGCCTTGCATGGTTTGCTCCATCTTCACCGTAATCGTTCTCACGCTGGAGAGCTGAATCATAACCGATGGTCCCCAGAGCCCGGTACCGGTAATTTTCTATTTCGAGAATGACATCTGGCGGATGACCCTGCGCGTTTTCCCAATTCTGCGCTGGCCTGTGTGCTTTGAATTCGATGGGCTTGTTTGCAAGTGTCTGCAATTTTGTAAATTTCGTGAGGAGTTCGTCGATGAACCTTGGTGCATCTTTCGGCTTGATGGTGCCTTGAGGTTCGCGGCTCTCCAAATTGAGATAGATTCTTCCGACGTAGCCTCCAGCTGCCCAAGCTTTGGTTTGCGACCAATCAACATTCTCAGGATCTAGAGACTCAACCTGTTCAGGCATCTGATAAAGCTTTAACAAACCTTCGTCGAGCAGCCATTGGTTCAGAGCGATGGCACCTTCCATGGTTTGAGCGCCATGATCAGAAACGACCATGAGTGTATCGTTTTGGTTTAGACAGGCTACAACTTGGGAAAGCTGTTTATCTAAGAGTTCATAGTAGTCACCCATCGCATCTTTAAATGGGTGATCTGTCTGGCTCTGCATGGCTCCCCAAAGTGCGTGATGCATTCGGTCGGGACCCATGTCGACGCGCATTGCAAAGTCCCATGCCTGAGTTTGTAGCCATTCGCAGTATAATTCTGTTTGCTGAGTGCTTAAGGCAATGCAGGCTTCGAGAATTTCAGCATGGTTACCAGAGCGAAACCCATCGATATCGAATGCTAAGGTCTGATGGTTGCTCTCGGCTTTTTCCAGACAGTCACGGGGGTAAGATGCATATTGCCGGTCATCGGGCGTTAAAAAACCCGTGATCATTTTTCCTAGAAGAGGGCGAGCTGGCCAGGTAAGAGGAACACTTAAAACCAGCGATGACTTGTTGGCATCCGTGAGGCGGTCCCAGAGATAGGGGGCATCGTGGCTGAGGGAATTGGCAAGTTTGCGCTCCGTATAAGATCCCAACTTGCGATCTCGAAACCCATAGACGCCGAGCCGGCTTGGCGGATAGCCGGTTGTCATACAGGCCCATGCCGGTACAGTGATTGGAGGGACCGAGCTTTCCAAAAGGCCAGAGAGTCCGTTTGTGCGCAGCTTGGTGAGGGTTGGCATACGATGCGCGAAGCGATCAAATGCCAATTGAGGTGTTAAACAGTCCAAACCAACAATACACAGACGTCCCATGAAGCCGCTCTAACATAATCCTGATAGAATGGGCAGGCTCTTGAATGATTCTGGACCCGGTATAACATTGGGGTATAGAGCGGGTTAACTAGAAAAGGTGGAGTGCTTTGCCGTCATTGCTTATCATAGATGATTTACCGATTCGGGTGACCAACGATGGCCGGTGGGTTCATGGAGACGAAGCGCTGCACCCTAAGGTGGCTATTCTCTTTGCCAAGTGCCTTATTCCACAAGAAAATGGTGAATGGGAGCTTCAGGTAGGGCAGCAAAAATCGGCCGTTCTCGTGAGCGATGCTGGATTTTTCGTGAGAGCTATTCGGGTTGTAGCGGGAGAGCAGGGCGATATCCAAGGGGTACGGATCAAGATATCCGATGACACCGAAGAGATGCTTGATTTAGGAACCATGATGATGTCGAGCGATAATGCCCTTTACTGCCGTATCAAGCGCCATGGCTTTGAGGTTCCGTGTAAATTTACCGCTCAGCAATACCATGAGCTTGGTCTTTTGGCGCATTTTGAAGACGATAATGCATGGCTGCTTTCAGGGAATGAAAAGTATCGTCTCAATAATTCTTACGATGCATCTCATCGAAAGCTTTAATAATGCTCGGTCGTAAGTTGATGGTCTACAATTTCAGCTAAGTACAATGCCTCTATAAAGTTAAGTAACTTATCCAGCGTACTTCTTA
>JABJBS010000054.1 GCA_018668695.1 Deltaproteobacteria bacterium | reverse complement strand
TAACCCGATGCCGTCCGAACCTGAATCAGCCGCGCAAGCACACGTCGCACCCACAACTGCGACCTTCCTAAAAGTATCGGGAATCAACACGGTGACCAAGACCTATGAGCTTGATAAGTGCGAGCTGACCATCGGCAAAAGCTCGCGTAACGACATCGTCATACGAAGAGCCGGCATCTCTCGTAAGCATGCGCAATTAACCTTTAAAGGCGATGGTAACTATACAATCCAAGACCTATCCGGAAACGGTTTGAGCCTAAACGGAGCCCAAACCGAGAGTGCGACCATTGTCCATGGCGACATCGTTTCACTTGCGAACGTGGATTTGGAACTGGTGGTCAATTGAATTGAGTCCGATACCCCCCCCACTCTCCCGGGGTGCCGCTTGCATTGTTCAGGTGGTGTCTCCGGGTAGAGGACTTTCCATCTTCCAGTCCGAGAATAAAAGTGGTCTGTTTCTTGTCCTGCAAAATTTAATCTCATTTCGAAACCGAGATGGGTCTTCAAGGCTACACAAGTTCGGCCGGATTCTCGAGAAATTTAAACCTTGTGAAATCCTCGGAAGAGCAACACCAATTTGTCTCCCTGGGGCTCATCCACCGTTTCCATCGCAATGTTGTCAACGAACACGAACTTCTATTCTCGATACAGTAAACGGTGTAGTCAGCCACCTCACGAGTTCCAGGACAATGTAAAATCTCTCGCCATACGGGAGGGATTCTTATGTCGTAGAGCATTTCCCAGCCAAAAATTACGTCGACTCCTTCCAGCGGCCATTGCGAGCTGAGTTAATCGGGCCAATGTCATCGACATTTTACTAGCTCTAAGAATGAGTCTGACGTTCTATGCACGCTCAGCTTATGAGAGCGATATTCGCGGATTTATCGCTGACTTCTATGGCGACGAACACTGGACACCATTACCCAACTACGATAGCGCTGGCCCATGACCACACGTGCAGGAATCAAGTATCGGCGGCCTGGAGCCCCCTTTTGGCCCACCTCGCGCCAACTATTGGTCGGCTTCATATCGACTATTGGCCAACAACTCACCCCGGTAAGCACGCTACTTACCGCAAGCCGTCTCTTTGGTTTCTCAGAAAACCAAACACGGGTAGCACTGAGTCGCCTGGTCAATAAAGGCACATTTGAGCGGGTAGAAAATCTTGGCTACCGGCTTGCAAACCAGTCCCACCCGATTCAACAGCTGGCTCTTTCATGGCGCGAGATTCCCAATGTATCTCAGCGATGGTCACTTAATTGGTACGGAGTCTTAACAGCAGAATTTCCGCGTTCAGACCGTAGAGCCGCTCGGCACCGCAACCGAGCGCTTCGGTATCTCGGGTACAAAATATTCAAGAACGGGCTCGCAATTCGACCGGCAAATATCAAGCGGGATCTTGAAGGGGCGCGAGAACAACTCGTCTCGTTTGGACTGGAAGCTGAGGCTTCTGTTTTTGAAATATCGAGCCTTGGTGCACAAGACCACAAATATGCTCTGGAGCTATGGGACTCTGCGTCTATCGAAAAACATTATCGGCATCTGGCTCAAGAGATCGAGACAAGTTTTCCACGTCTAAAGAACCTCGATATCAAGGAGGCCCTGATAGAAAACCATGTACTCGGCGGGGTTGTTATTCGCCATCTCCTTCTAGATCCCCTGCTTCCAGATGAAATGTGCGACTCCAAATTACGAAACCGGCTCATCAAGCTACTGGATAAGTACGAGCACCATGGTCGTAAACGTTGGGTTCAGTATCTTGGTTCAGTTGGTGCAACCAACCCCTTTGCCAGAGTCTAGCGGAAACTCTACAGAGAAAGTACTGCCACAACCAGGCTCTGATTCGACTTCAATCTGCGTGCCGTGTGTCGTTGCAATCTGCCGAGCTATTGATAGCCCAAGGCCAACCCCCGGATGACTGCGGGTGTGTCCGCTGTCGACCTGACGGAAGCTCTCAAAGATGGTTTCGAAATCGGCTTCCGCAATACCAGGTCCTTCGTCTCGAACCGAAATCCGAATCGCCTGGCCGTTACGAACGTAGGCTATCCGAAGATACAAGTCTGCATTCCGTTTGCTGAACTCGACAGCATTCTCAATAAGCTTTCGTAGAAGAAGAGCTACCTGATCTCGGTCCACATCAATAGACGCCGGGTTGTCGGGTAAATGAATCTCGATACGAATGCCCTTTGCAATCGCAGGGGATGTAAATTCATCAGCTACTTCCTCGAGAATGGCACCCGCAACAACGATACGCTGCATTAAGGCAGCAGTTCCAGACTGTAATTTTGCGAACTCAAGAATACCAGACAGAGTCTTAGCCAGGTGGGTACTCGATTGAGACATGCGGGACAAAAGTGCAAGAAGGTCCTCTGGATCCACGGAGGTCTGAAGAGATTTATGCGGAACCAGTTTTCCCTCACATTCCGGACAAGTAAGCTCTTGAGTACCATCAACCTCCTCTTCGTCATCGGTCTGAAAACTCAGATCACAAGCAGCGCAAAACCAAGCGCAAACTACCGTGAGGCTCGAGAGTACTGCACTGGGCACATTGATGAGTGCATTGAGTGGTGTACGAAGTTCATGGGAGAGGTTGGCCAGAATCTCCCCTTTGAGCCGGTCCGCCGATTGCGCCTGGTCAAGAGCAACCACTAACTTTTTCGAGAGGGTCTCAGATTCTTCGTGTAATACCTTAAGTTTTCGAACCAATGCTAACGAAAGAAAAATAACCACGAACGCGGTGCCTATTTGGGGTCCATTAATCGTTAGAACGTTAACGGGAAGCACACCCAAATTACCCAATGCCAACGAGCACGTACCCAATGCGAAGCTCGCCCAGCCAAGGGTGTAATAGGCCGCCTCCGTATTCCCCTGTCTCCAGCGAACCACTCCGGCACTCAAGCAAGCGGGGGTCAATAAGACTACGAGAATCGTTACTGCGGGCACAACCAAGGCGTAGGGCACCAGAAACGCCAGCCCTGCAACTGCAGCCGATAGCAAAGCTATCAACGAAAGATAACGAAAATGCCGCCTTGCATATTGGCGAAGGTCAAGAAAGGTGTTCGCAAAAAGGGCGGCAAACACCTGTCCCATGGCGATGGAAAAGATCACGTATTTCTCAGCCCACCATGGCATCGTCGGCCAGAGGTATTGATAGCTAAAGCCACTCAGCGCCGCTTGAAAGCCCGCGCAACCCACGACAAAGAATACGTAGTAGAGATAAACCGTCTCTCGGAGGCTAATATAGACAAACAGGTTGTACAGAGCCATCACCAAGATGAGACCAAAATAGAAACCATGGATAATAACTTCGGTGGCGTCTCGCTGAAAAAATGATTGCTCGGACGACAACCTGATGGGTACCCGCATGGAGCTACTGGTCCGAACCCGAACCAGGACACTGAGGATTTCGCTGCCTTGTAGAGTGATCGGAACCACAAAGTTGCGATGCTCGATCAGTCTTTTCGAAAACGCCAACTTATCACCCAGGTGATAATGCGTCTGCTCTGAAACTTGAGGAAAGAGGTAAATATCAATATCGTCTAAATGCGGGTAACCAATTTCCAAGAATTGCTGTAGAGACCTGGTCTCGGGATTCTGCAGAGAAAAAGAGAACCAGTAGACTGATTGGGTAAACCCATAGTTCGGCGTCTCATCGTGGACCGGGGTAAACCTGCCCATTACCTCCGGTGTATGAATGTCCTCCACACTCAGAGTACCATCCGTGTCCTCCAGAAATTCCAGATGGAGCCCGAGTGATTGTTCACCGAAGGCATCCTTAACAATAACTGGCTCTGCGGCAAATGAAACCGACCCGATCATCAGCAACAGGACACTGAACCCCAAGATACGAAGCATTCTTAACCTCATTCGAACCAAAATCTGAAATCCAATCCGGCCTTCACAGGAGTTTATTGGTTGATCCCTGGTTATTCTTCCCAAGCAAGCTATTTGATTCCAACTACTCCTGTCCGATGGTGCCCTACACTGGCAAGACATAGCAATTTCAAGAACCGACAATCTTTGACGGGTGATTCACTCGAAGTCATTTTTGTACCATACTAGTAAGGTACTTCCGGTGTGTACAACCTTAAGTTTAATTAATCACCGTGCAATTTACCTTCTCTGGAGTGGACCAACATGGGCTTCCAACAAATGGCTGGTTTTTGTTGCGGGATGTTTCTTGCGCTGACAATGATCCCACAAACTGCCCACGCTCTTGAAGCTTTAGTGGTTCAGCAAAACCAAAGCAGGATTGAGCTTGGGTTGCACCTCGAATATCTCGAAGACAAAGAGGGCCAACTTACACTTGAGAATGTGCGGGCTGAAGGGGTGCAATCTCAATGGAAAACCAATCTTAAAGCGACTCCGAATTTTGGATATTCTTCTTCTTCTTTTTGGCTGAGGGGAATCATGCAAGCACCTTCTGAAACGAAGCTATCGCGAGTATTGCAACTTGCTTATGCCGTTTTGGATGATGTTCGATTTTATAGTCTGCTGGATGGGGAAATCGTTCACAAAGTCCAAACCGGAGATGTTTACCTCTTTGAACAACGGCCCGTCTGGAATCGAAATTTTCTGTTTCCGATTGAGATTGGCGCCGGGGAAACCATTGAATTCTATTTTAGGATTAAGTCCACTTCCTCAGTGCAGACCCCGTTAATTCTATGGCAAGACAAGGCGTTCGCTCGGGCAGAGCAGACGGCCATTTATAGCCAGGCCATGTATTACGGAATTATCCTGGTGATGGCTGTGTTCAACTTTTTCCTTTTTCTTAGCATTCGCGAGAAAACCTACCTCTATTATGTAATCTATGTGTCGTTAACGGGCTTGTGGTTTGCCAGTTTGAAAGGGGTTGCGTTTCAGTACTTATGGCCAGATGCCATTGTCTGGAATGGCTTAAGCCTCTATGTTCTCGGCCCGACCTTATTCGCTTCCTTGACATTATTTACCTACGATTTTCTTCACCTTAATGAAACAAGTGAGACTGGCCGAAAAATATGTGTGGGTTTATTTGTAGCGAATTGCGTCGCTGCAATACTTCCTTTGTTCTGCCCCATGGCAATTGTTGTACCTCTGAATATTCTGATTGTTATCTCTACGGTTAGCTTCTGTTTAATCATAGGGTCTATCCTATGGGCTCAAGGGCAAAAACCTGCTCGATACTTTACCATTGCATTCGCAGCATTTCTTCTCGGCACAGTTACCTTTCTACTAAACAAGATTGGGGTTTTGCCAAGGTCCACCATCACTGAAAATGCAATCATCATTGGTTCTGCTTTAGAGGTCACCCTCCTCTCCATGGCCTTAGGTGCACGCATCCAGTTTATGAAGGGGCAGAAGAACAAGGCGGTTCTAGAAGCCAGGCAAGCTCATATTCACCTCATCCAAACAGAAAAACTCGCCTCGTTGGGACAGCTGATTGCCAGTATTGGGCACGAGATTTCTAACCCGCTCAGCACCCTTAAGATGTCCAGCCATCTCATTCAAGAAGGCTTCACCGACCTTCGAAACGTCTTCTATTCCCTTTTTGATGATAGTCCGGAAGCGCAGGCGGTCCTTAAAAGACTTAGTTACAAACTCGATGAAATTTCCGCCCGTGTTTATGACCAGGACGTCGCCACCACACGCCTTACGGACATCAGCAACGCGCTACGCTCTCAGGCTCGCACTGATCTCCAAGAGAGCGATTCGCTCAACGTGAATGATATTATTCGGGAGTCCCTTATTATTGTTAGCGGTAAAACCAAAGTATTTGAAGTCAACGATAGCCTGGGAGAAATCCCCTTGATTACCGGCCATCGAAGCCAGCTTGGACAGGTGGTGACCAACCTGCTTTCTAATGCTGCAGACGCTTTGGAGGAAAGGCGGGTCGCCAGGTTGGAGAAGGGAGAAAGGTTTACCGGTAGAATTCAGATCGCGACTTACACGCGACAAAATGGCAAAAGCAGCGAGGCCTGCATCGTAATCGCGGATAACGGCAATGGAGTACCAGTGGATATCCAAACGAAGATTTTCGATGCATTCTTTACAACCAAAGAATCAGGATCGGGAACGGGGCTTGGCTTGTCCATGAGCGCGGATATCATCCAAGCCCACGGTGGGCACCTGGCAGTCACAGACGACGATGATTTAGGAGGCGCCAGGTTTGAAATCCACCTGCCGACGTAACCTAAATCTAAATATGCAGGGACTTGTGTATGTTGATGCGCCAACCTTTTTTGCAATGATTTCAGAGTAGCTGGCTGGAATTTGTATCTGCTCACATTCCTACTGAGTCATTTCACAAACATGGGACAAGACTCGTAATAAACTTGTTCCGTGATGCTCCTCTCATTTGAATGCAGCCATTTCTGAGCCTGGTTCACTGCCCTGCCGAAGCCAATAGGTTACCATCTGACCGCGACCCTTCACTTCAAGTACACCGCGCTTTTCGAAGGTATAAACACCCGAGAGCAACTCATACACTGCTTCGGTAACCTGAATCTGACCACGACTGCCCTGGCTTTCCATCCGGCTTGCCAGATTTACGGTGTCACCCCAAAGGTCGTAAATGAATTTCTTAGAGCCAATTACACCAGCAACCACCGGACCCGTATGAATCCCGATTCTCAGCCCAATTTCCAGACCGGTACGGTTGCGATACCCTGTCATCCATTCCATCATATCTATACCCATGGCCACCACCGCTTTAACGTGGCCATCAGAGCGGTCTGGAATACCACCCGCAACCATGTAGGCGTCGCCAATCGTTTTTATCTTTTCGAGAGAGTGCTTCTCCGCCATGCCGTCGAAGGCTGAAAAAATATCATTGAGGATTTTCACCAGCTTTTGGGGCGGCGTACCTGAAGCCATGGGGGTGAATGCCACGATATCCGCAAACAAAACCGTCACCTCGTCGAAAGCATCGGCTATCGATTCCCCTCGCTTCAATCGAGTGGCCACCGAGCCCGGCAAAATATTAAGAAGCAGCTCCTCCGACCGCTCATGTTCACGGCGCAAAGCCGCACGCGCCTCGTCCAGTATGACCAGATAGCGCCGCATAACCAGAAAGATAAAAAGTGTTGTGAGCACGATGCACGAAAGGCGAATAATATCCGCATCCAGACCCGTGCGCAGAGAAATTCCCGGCTCTGGTATCATACCCAACTCGATGACGCAGACTCCCACCATCGCAATGCCCATATAGAACCACTTCCACGCCAAGTGCCCGTCTCGAAATAGGATTGCCGGAATCACTCCCATACAAATGAGAAAAAAATGCGCACCTGGCCGAGTGCCTAGGACCAGAACGGTGAGGCACACGATATGAATGAGCCCGGTCCACACCAGAATATGGCGAACACCGAGGCCACAGGGTCGACACAAAATAGAGGCGCAGAGTAGATAGAACAAACACGCAAGGCCGTTGATCGCTGCCCCCGGGTAAACTTCCAATATCAGGTCCAAAATGCAGTAGCCACCGGACACGATCACTGCCAACATCGCTGCATAAGATGTGGTTCGGCGTCGGCGCTCCTCGATTTCAGTATCGGTTGGAACACAGGTGGTCGACCTTGCCCAATGACACCCATTTTCGGAGAAAGTCACCGCAGATTTTTCGGTCTGATTCATGTAAAGTACTCTAGCATGAGGCTCTACCGTCTCAAACCGGGTAACTCACTCTCCGCTATCACTGTGACTCCAATCGGTTGGAAGCGCTTGGAGAGATGATGGGCTCACTTTAGGGCCGAACATTAATTCGAGTCATCTGAAACAGGGTCCAATTGGCCTAGACTTAGTCCCTGCCTCCTTAACCGACACCCCTCGAAACCGATATCTCAATCGACTGCTTCTAGAATTTGGTCACCAAATCTATCTATAAATTGCAACGGGGAAAATTAGAATTTAATTCGATTTTACCCACTCTCGGCTTTCGGCCGGGGTTGCTTGAACTGACACCACTTCTTTGGTGTGAGGATTGAACTTGAACCGGGTTCCCCACAAATTCCCTTTGAGAGTCTCTCCCTCTTGTTTTAACTTCAGCCGCACCATCACCTGTCCTTCCACGGACTTCGCCTGGACCTTGTTAAAACCAAGTGCGAGCAGGTGTTGTTTTCCAAAGTCTCGACGCGCCAAGACGAGCACGCCAAACCAAACTGTTCCCCGATAGCGCTGGGTCCCTCCTGGAACTTTGCAATGACCCCAAACCCACGGACCCAATTGCATGAGCTCTATCAGTCTCTCTCGGTCACGCCATTGGCCCGCGGCGGGAAAAAGAAAGCCTCCCACCAGCCATACGCATGCGGCGATACCGCCCCCAACCCAAATCAGCCATACCAAATCAAACTGGCCCATGGGTCAGCGTCTCCTAGTGCCTGAAAACAAGAAACAAATTAATCGCGAATGTGTATAGACACAAATCAACGCTGGCTAACCTGAAAGCAAGACCCATCGTAGCTGGCGCGTCAACATACACACATTCCTTCAGAATTAATTCTTGAGGACAGTGGCTCAATAAAAAACGCGGCGAAAATAGAAAACAAATTATCTTTTGGTGGCCTCAAAAACATAGGTTGCCAAATCCTTGATCTGTTCGGCGCTGAGTGTTTGTTCAAAGGGAGGCATGGCCCCCACTAGGTACCGCAAGATTCATGCATAAACTGAAGAGATGTCTGAAACTTCTCCTTCTCAAGCACGCACGATAGATTTACGGAGCGCCAACATGGTGGGGGTAGGAGCCATCGTAGGCGGACGCACTTTCGTTTTGACCTGAGAGAGATAGAGAAATTCAGCGCCGTACCCAGCTAACCAGCGCTCGCAACCAAACTCGGTTGCCACGGTTCGCCATCAATCGTCAGATCAATCTCCGGCGGTAACTTCGGCGGTGTCTATATAAAAGCCATCACCACATTCAGCTAATCGGCAAGTGCCATTTTCACCATCGGGGCAAGCATCTTTGAGCACGCCGTTGCCATCGTCGCAGGCTTCGGTAGCGGCTTGCACATTACCTCCGCAGTGAGAGGCATAACCTGTGCAGGCTGTGTGTCTGCACTCATTCCTGCTTAATTAGATTTTCACTTACTCTTGAAAGCAGCTTTCCCTTTCTCAATGGCCTTAAGAAGTAAAGTGGCACCTGGAGTTGCTTTGCCCTCGTAAGCACGTCGTACCTTTTCAGCCGTCTTCGCAAATTGCTGGCGCTCGACGGGGGTTAGTTCGTAGACCTTAATGCCAAAGCTACGAAAATTCTCGATCAGTTCAGGTTGAATCTTCCGCACGCCTGCCCGACCTTCCAAAGCTCCCTTATGGGATCGCCCCCTAAGAATTTTTTTATGTTCAGGTGTTTGCTGATCGAACCAGGATTTGCCAAATGCTAGCACGCCAGGCTGATACAGGTGTTGGGTGAGCGTGAAATGGGTAATATAAGTTTGCCAGCCCGCGGCAAATACAAAGAGGGGAGTATTCCCGTAAGCTACTATTTTACCAGACTCCAATGCATCTACCACATCACTCGTCCAAAGCTCTACGGGAATCGCGCCGAACGTGGACCACGTCAACGGGTGAATAATAGAAGGTTGTGAACGAATAGTCAGGTCCTTCAGGTCTCCCGGAGATTTGATGAACTTGCCCTTGGTGCCTATCCCGTGCCACCCATTCTC
>JABJBS010000053.1 GCA_018668695.1 Deltaproteobacteria bacterium | reverse complement strand
TCGTCGATCCACTCAATAATATCAACCAGTTCGCCGCGTAATTTATCGAATAGTCCCATGCTTAAGTCTCCTAAGTTGGCTTTTACAACTTCTTTAATGCGGCTCAACAATAGACCGCGCGCTCCGTAGAATCAATCGTTGGCGTGTACCTCGAATGTCCTTATACTGCGGGTGGAGGGGTTGCTATGAGCAGTACATCTTCGATTCAGCATGCAGACACGCGAGGGCGTATCGTTGTTATTGAGTACCGTCTTATTCAGAAGGATTTGGTGGCACTTTTTAAGCGTTCGGGTTTCGAGGTCAAGGTTTTGCCCGCGGCGGAGCTGAAAGTGGGTCCTTTTCGCTCGATGTGTCGTGAGTGGAACCCCGATCTAATCATCAGTATTAACTACAGCCCTGATTTGGCCCTCTTGGCTACTTTTGTTCGTAAGCCGTATTTGAGCTGGACCATTGATCCCCTTCCTGCGGGGCGCATGGCGGTTCGTAACGGCACCGAACTGGCCTCCTGTATGGTCTTCAGTCACCGCGAGGCATCGGTTGAGGATTTTAAAGCCCTTGAGATCAAAGATGTGCGGCCGCTTAAGTTGGCAGCTCCTCATGAGAGGAGAGCACCGGTTGATCATACCGAGTCACTTAAGCCTTACTCAGCGCGGGTAAGCTTTGTTGGTAATTCACTGCAAGGCGACTCGGCCGGTTTTATGCCGGTATTAGACGAACACCAGCTGGAGAGAAGAGTGCCGGAGCTGGACGCGTTTCTCCAAGGCATATTCGATGCCCGGGCGGGTCATAGTAATTGGTGCGGTTTAACGGATCCAGCAGAGGCTTTACCGGAAGAATTCTTGATTTACGTCACCGCGCAGAGCGAACGTATTCAATGTCTGGAGGCCGCGAATGGCCGCCTGGCTCATCTTTTACGCATGGAGCGTGTGAAAAGCTTGAGCGATGCGGGTATCCAAGTTTGGGGAGATACTGGGTGGGAAACTGCGGGCGTGACCTACCGAGGTGTCGCAAACCACGGTGAGGAACTGACTCGAATTTACTGCGCGAGCCAGCTCAACCTCGACATTCCGCGCTTGTACCAAAGAGATATCATCACCATGCGGGTTTTTGATGTGCTTGCCAGTGGCGGCGCGTTACTGGCCGAGGAGTGTTCGGAGTTACTTGAGCTCTTCACACCGGGAGAGCATTTGTTTACCTATGCCGATTCAACGTCCTTAGCCACTAGAGTAGAAGAGCTTTTAGCTGAGCCGGAAAAATGCCGAGAAGTAGCCTCAAACGGTCATAAACTGGTTGTTGGGGAGCATACGATGGAGCACCGTTTTCAAGTGATATTAGATGCTTGCTATGAACGAGGTTGGCTGAAACCGTTGTAGATTATTCTTCAGGAGCTGCTTCTGCGGCGGGTTGAATATCGATAAATTCTGGTGGAGCTTCCACACCTTCTCCGAAGAAAAAATTAAACATTTGCTCGCTCAGAATATCTTGAGCTTTAGCTTCGGCTGGATTGAGGCGGTATTCGTTGATCACCATGGTTGAGTGCTTGAGCCACTCTCCCCACGCCTCTTGCGAGATTTCTTGATAAATTCTTTCGCCGAGCTCATTCTTCAGCGGGGCAAATTCGAGACCAGGTAATTCTTTACCGAGCTTTTTACAGTTTACGATGCGTGTCATTTGGTACTCCTCGATGTGCCCGTATTGGAGGCTAAAATCTCCATTCAAGGCTGCTCATACCTTATCGGTTAAGAGCTGACCACCCTTTTTGAGATCTTGTCTGATTTGCTCTAAACAACTGGTATGAAAAAACTTTCTGACTACCGAAAGCTCTTTCCAATCTGTGAAGAGGGCATTTATCTCAACCACGCTGGCGTGGCCCCGACCTCTTTACCGGTTTGCGAGGCGGTTCAGGCTTGGATGCTGGAGCTGGCGCGGCGTGGCATTCACATGGGAGCCACGTGGGAAGAGGATGCGGCCAAGGTTCGCGATTCCGCGGCCCGCCTTGTTGGGGCAGAGGCCCATGAAATCACCTTCGTTCGTAACACTTCCCATGGCTTGGGACTGGTTGCTGAGGGAATCGATTGGCAGCAAGGTGATGAAGTCATTTGTTGTCCTGAAGTGGAGTATCAATCCAACGTTTATGTGTGGCAGCACTTATCCCACTACGGGGTCCGTGTGGTGGAGGTTGCGCCTGAAGGCGGCGGCGTGACTTTAGCGGCAGTGGAGAAAGCAAGAACCGATAAAACGAAGTTACTTGCGGTAAGTGCAGTGCAGTTTGCTACCGGGCATAAAACCGAACTCAAAGCTTTGGGACAGTTTTGTAAAGCGCATGATATTTTATTCTGTGTTGACGGGATTCAGTGGCTCGGTTCGGCACCTTTAGATGTGAAAGAATTTGGAATCGACTTTTTGGCGGCCGACAGTCATAAATGGATGTTGGGAGTGTGTGGTATCGGTTTACTCTTTGTTGATGAAACCAAGCTCTCGCGATTAAGGCCTGTTCTCGTTGGTTGGAAAAGTACGACCGCGCCTTTTGATTTCGATACAGTGCGATTTGATATTCGAGAAGACGCATCTAAATTTGAAGAGGGAAGCAGCGCTTATCCTCTCATTGCCGGCTTCGGTGCCTGTTTGGACCTTTTGCATGAAGTCGGTCTTGACGTTATTGAAACTCGCCTTGGTCAGTTGCAGGAGAGGCTGGAAAAAGGCTGTGTCGATTTGGGAGCAGAAGTATCACCGCCTGCGGGTTCACGGGGCGGAAGCATTTTTGTCAAATGGCCAGGTGAAATAACTGGTTCTATATATGAAGCACTGGAGCAAAGTGGTGTGAGGGCTTCTCTGAGGCGCGGGCGGATCCGCTTTTCACCCCATTTTTATACGCTCGACGAAGAAATCGATGAAGTACTGAGAAGAATGTCTGAGCTGGTCAAGCAGTTCAGTTAGAGTCTCTACCGGATCGTTGGGACCGTCGGAACGCGGAGCGTTGAATCGCCCGTATTCGATAAAAGTTTGAGTGCATCCAATGTAACTTTAACTTCTTCGGGTAGGTTGATATTTGCTCCGATTAGACTGCGAAGCATGGCGAGAGGGTTATCATCTTCAGGATAAACTTTAAGGTGGATACCTTCCTGCTCTGAGATTTTCATGCGCTCTTGGAGACGAACGAGGGCAAGGTGAACATCACCAAGTTCATCAACGAGTCCGTTTTTTTGAGCCGCTAATCCCGACCAGACCCGGCCTTTGGCAACCTCTTTTACCTGCTCGATGTCCATTTTTCGGCCCTGGGCCACCTTGTTTAAGAAATCATCATAAATGAAGTCGATGGACTCTTGGAGCCGCTTCAGGCGTTGGCCTTGCGGGAGCTCGGTCATCGAAAACGCATCTCCGTTTTCCATCGTTTGATAGCTGTCGAAGCTCACCTTGAAGTTGTTCTTCAGCGTACGGTGCAGCGATGTGAGCATCGCAATGACTCCAATGCTGCCCGTAATCGTGCCCGCCTGTGCGACGATATAATCGGCATCCAGGCTGATGTAGTACCCACCGGATGCGGCTAAGTTACCCATTGAAACCACGACTGGGATGCCAGCTGCTTTGGTTAGTTCGATTTCGCGTCGAATGACGTCACTGGCTATGACCGACCCGCCGGGGCTGTCGACTCGAAGCAGTAAGCCGGCCACGCCGTCTTTTCGAGCATTGCGGATAGCTCGGGTAAGCGTATCTGACCCAATACTTGGATCTGCGCTGCTTTCCCCGCGGTGAATGGAACCTTCGGCTATGACCAAGGCTACAGGCACAGCGCCTTGATAGAGTTTGCCCGTTTCACGGTATTTATCCAGTGAGACAGTCTCCCAGTCGTCAACCATACGGCCTTCGATGTCATCGAGCACTTGGTCGTAATAGCCAGCAGTTTGAATGATTCCTTTTTCGCGTGCCTGAGCGACGCTGTAGGGACCTTCTTCAAACCAAGCCCTGGCGACGTTGTTATCAATACCGCGATGGGTGGCAAGCAATTGGATAAGTGCCGATTGGACATCTTCAAGCAGGCTTTTGGTCGCCTCAAGATGAGCTTCTGTATATTTTTCTTCAGCAAAGGGTGCAGCGGCATTCTTATATTCGTGACGTTGCTCGACGAGTACATCGATGTCCATGAGTTCAAGCGTTTTCTTGAAGAACGCTGACTCTGCTCGAAGCCCCATCAGGTTAACGGAGCCGGTGGGCGAAATGGTAATCGAGTCTGTTGTAGATGCCAGGCAGAAAGGTACATTGCCCGATGAAAATTCCCCGGCGGTATCAAGGTAGGACACACTCCATTTACCGCTCTTTTTAAACACGGCCATCGCATCGGCAACATCTTGAAGCTGGGCGATTCCTATTTGCACATTGCTGATGTGGAAAAAGATTCCTTGGATTTCTGGGTCTTTGGCTGCTCGCCGGATGTTTGACGTAATGGTATGGATGGACTGACTGGCGTTTCCAGAAAGTGCTCCCAAAATATCGTTACTTTGGAGCTCTTCAATGGCCCCATGAAACTCGAGCTTGAGAACCTTGTCGCCTTTGGCCTGTGTAACACGCAGGGATACGGCCAAGCATACGATGAACCCAAATACTCCCATCGCCCATAGAAATTTTTTCATGGTAGTCTGCTTTCTGGAAGTGGTGTTGGAGCGGTCCAGTCTTTGGGCAGTGGCACCTGCACCCGCGCAGCAGCCCAATGCTTTTCCGCTGAGAACGCGGTATCGGTCACTTTGAGCCCTTGGATATTGGATGATTGAAGCCAAGCACTGACTTCATGCAGAGCGCGACTTGATGCAGCATTGATTGCCAGCTCACGATTGGGAATACCGAAAACGACCCCCGTGGCGATAAGCGTTGGCTGCTTATTCTGAGTGGAGGTCGTGATGCGCGTTTTGAGCCATTTTGGTGCGCCGTCTGGCAGGGAGTCACGAAGTACACGAACCATTTTGGATGAGGACGATGCGACTTCTTCCTTAGCTGGGGCCTCCGGAGGTGGAGGGCTTGTAGGTGTGCTTGGAGTGCACCCAGCCTGGGTAAGGGCCAAGAAGGTAAAAGATAGATAAATCAATAGTCGGTGAATCAACGCGGTGTACCCCTTTAAAAGCAGAGAAAGTCCATTTCTTCTTACCCTGCTAAGATAAACGTCTGCCTTGGATATGGTGCTCTGCGATTCGATGTCAAGACTCATCTCACGGGCTAAAAGCGGTATCGAATACAGAAAATTCTTTAATTTTCAGGGTTTAAAGGCGTCAAGGCGCTGGAACCGCTCTTAAGTGGTTGATATTCTCATCCACGACTGCCACGACCAACCTATTGGTCTACTGGAAAGAAATGTAAAGTATGGCCCAAACGAATGTTCATATCCCAGGTTTAGAGCTCGACATCATGGTGGGGCAGGGTGCGCATTCCATTGTATACAAAGCCAAGCGCGGTGATGAAGATTACGCAGTTAAGCTACCCAGGATCGAAGATCTAGAAGACGAATCCCGGCGAATTAATTTTATTCGGGAAGCAGCTATCGTTGCGCAGGTTCGTCACCCGGCATTACCGAGAGTGTATGAGGTGGGCGAGGCCGATGATTGTCCCTACCTCGTCATGGAATTTATGGGCGGCACAAGTTTAGCCGCAGAAATTGAAAAAAATCCACTTTCCGAAAGCGAGGTTGTCCGCGTTGCAATCGATTTGGCCAGCGGACTGGGCACCCTGCACCTCGCCAATCTTGTTCACCGGGATGTGAAACCACGCAACGTTATACTGTCGGACAAGGGCAGAGCTCGCCTCATCGATTATGGCATCTCTTCGGTCGCTACAGGCACCGCTGATTCTGTTGTTGCAGGAACTTTTCAGTATTCTGCGCCCGAGCAAACGGGAATGCTCGAAAGACCCGTCGATGGACGTGCTGACCTTTACGCTCTCGGTGTATTGATTTTTGAATGCCTCACAGGCCAACTTCCGTTTCAAGCGAAGGATGTTGGTGACTTATTGAGAATGCATGCAGTTGTGGCCGCGCCGGATGTTCGAGGGCTACGAGGCGATGTAAGCGATGGTCTCGCGATGATTGTCGCGCGGCTCTTGGCAAAAGACCCAGACGACCGCTACCAAAATGCCGCTGGCTTAGCGAGTGACCTTGTTCAATTGCCGTTTCTCAACGAGCTACTGGATGGTAATAAAACTGTTTATCTTGATTCAATCGATTCTCGTTTTCGGACGCCACAAGCTGTGGCCGTCGGCCGAAAAGAACAGCTCAAGCAGTTACAACAAGTTTGGGACCGTGGGCATCTTGGAAGTGGCGCCGTAGCCATGATTGAAGGAGATTCCGGCGCGGGGCGAACACATCTCCTAAACAACCATTTACAGCAGCTGGCCGACGCTGGAGTGCCAGTGATGGTTGCCCGGTGCAGCTCTGAAGGTGGTCTGCCCCTGGAAGTCTTTAGGCGGGCCATTGATGGCATGATTTCATGTCAAGCCGCGGGCTCAAACCCCGCAGCTCAAGCTCTACGTGAGCGAATCGTCGAAGCGGGTGAAGATGGCCGGAGTGACTTGGTTGGCTTTTCGTATGAACTAGAGAAGTTGTTTGGAAAGACCGGTCAGGCCGAAGAGGGCGACAGCAGCGACGATGCCCAGGAGCACCAAGCTGTTGCCGATTTTCTATTCCGACTTGCCGGTGGTGGCCGCGGTGCTTGTGTTGTGATCGATGAATTGCAGTGGTGTGACCAGGGCTCCTGGCAATTCTTAACCAGACTAATCCGGCAACTCTCCGGGACCGGTCTTGTTATTTATACAAGCATTCGCCGAGACGACATCTCTAATGCGACCGCGAAAAAACTCCGAGACCTTGTAGGTGGTTATTATTTTAGCCGGGTTGTTTTGGGTAACCTCAATGCAGAGCAGGTAAGCGCAATGGTCTCTCAGCAGCTTGCCAGTGAAACGTTGCCGCCCGATTTGGTAAGTCAGTTAATGACTCGCTCCGAAGGAAACCCAATGGCGGTTGGGGAATGTTTGCGGGCTATGCTGATGCAAGGTGTTCTTTTGCCTCACTGGGGAGAATGGAAACTCGATACTGCTGGGCTTGAGAAATTAAACCTACCCGATAACGTGCTCGATATCAGTCTGCATCGCCTGCGTGAGCTGTCTCAGGACACTTTGGTTGTTTTACGTCAAGCGGCAGTTGTTGGTGCTCGTTTTGATGCACGTTTACTTAACGAGTTGCATACCGAGGAACAAAATGCCGTTTACCATGCAGTGGCGGAAGCCTCTGCAGCTCGTTTACTGGATACAACGGGCAAACGAGACCACTATGTCTTCATTCACGATAGGGTTCGCATCGCTCTTTTAGAGCAACAAGCCGATGAACAGATTAAGCGAACGCATCAAGACTTGGCGCTGGCCCTTGAGCAAATGGATATTTCAATTCCCGGCCATATCTACGCTCTGGCAGAGCACTATGCTGCAGGGTATACTGAGGAAGCGCCTGCACGTGTTTATGAGACCAACAAACAAGCTGGATGCCGTGCCGTCATCGATAACGATTCAGACCGCGCGTTAAGATACTTCACAACCGCCCGGTTATTCCTTCCCCGTTCGGGTTATGAGGTTGTGCCCGAAGGAGCGGAACTCGCTCGATGGATGGGTGAAGCTTGTGTTAAGACGAAGCGGCTCAAAGAAGCACGAGAGTTATTTGACCAAGCACTGGCAGGAATTCAAGATCCCCTGACGCGTACGCGTATACTGGTTCAATCGTCCCAGTTGGCAGGTAGTCGTTATGAATTTGATAAAGCGCGAGCAGATATCAAAGCAGCTTTCAAAGAACTTGGCACCAGTATGCCCCATACCACGCCTCTCACTTTGGCGGGTGCGTTTCTTCGCTGGGCTTCAATTCCGTTATTTAAAAAATTGGGTTGGTTTCGAAAACCTACCAGTAAAAGCGAAAAAGGGCGACTGCGTTTATTGGCGGACCTTTTAGATCGCACTGCAACCCTGTCCTATTATGAATTTAACGGTCCAGGTATGTTGCACCAAGTTCTTAAAGAACTCGTTATTGCTGAGCGTTTAGGGCCGTCACTCGAGATGGTGAAAGGTTACTCCGCGCTGTCGGCAGCGTGTGCGGTGATGGGGCTAAAGAAAGCGGCCTTTAGTTTTATTCGCAGAACCCAGGAAGTTTCAGATTGGCTCGATATGCCAACGCTGCGGGCCAGAACCAGCCTTACAATTACTTTCGTGAGCGCGTATGTCGGAGATGTTCGAGCAAGTCAGGCTGAATCTGAAAGATTGCGCCGCTATGCGGGTACTTTGGACCCTTGGCTTCTCAATGCGACTCATGTGGTTCGCGCATTTCATTTCTTGATGCAAGGCCGGGCGAGCGCTTCCCTTCAAGCCATCGGTGAGGGTCGCTGGCAGTTAGAGCAGATGGGGCAATCTGAAGATTCCGATCCCGAGTTTTTCCACGTTTTTGATTTATTTGAAGCACAGTCAAAGGCACTCTTGGGGCAACACCGTGAAGCTCTTGCGGTGGCCGAGGAGGCTGTTCGGCGTACAAAGAACCTATCGCCACGAGACCGTTATTCTTTGTGCCGCATCTACGGCGCAGTTGCACTCTGTTTGGCTGAAACGGGAGATACGAATCCAAGGCTATTGTCCTGTGTCGAAGCGTTCTTGACAGTCGCCCCGAGGCCACGAAAAGTACCTTACTATATTAAGTCTTTTTACGTTTCGTTGGCTTATCTCAGATTGAGACGTTACGAAATTACAACTCGAGACACCCGTGCTGCCGATAGACGAGATTTGGTTGAAGCGCTGAAGCTCTTAAAGGAGGCGGCGAGCGTCCCCTTTTTCAAATGTCACTATCATGCGGTTGTGGCGGGCCTTGCCCGGATAGACGGGGATGTGAAGAAGTCACGTCAAGCAATCGCTCTTTGTGAAGAGATGTCTCACGAGGTAAATGGGGCCTGGTCCCTTTATGAGTCAACACGGCAAAAAGCACATCTCTTATGGGGCCGAGGCAACACCGCAGGAGCGATGTTGGCATCTCAAGCGGCGCTTGCTCTATGTATTGATAACAGTTGGACTGACCGTGCTCGGCGGTTACGTATGGAGTTCCCACAGTTAAGTGGTGGGCAAACTGTGGTCCCAACTCAGGTCATGGATTCCAATACAGTTGGGACTTGGCGATTTCAGCAACAGCTCGATGCAATTATGCAGGTTGGTACAGCGACGGCTCGCGTTCTAGACCCTGAGGAGCAGGCGGAAGTTGCCCTGGATGAAACCATTCGTTTGATGAATGCGGAACGAGGTCTGCTCTTTCTGACGAACAAAGATGGGGACTTGGCTTTCCATGTGGGCCGAGATCAAGCACAACAAGAAATCGTTAAGCCGACGGATTACAGTACGAGTGTTGTTAAACAAGTTGCACGGTCCAACACCACGATTGTTGTTACGGGTACAGGACGAGGTCCTGTAGCAGCTTCAGACAGTATCATTACTTACGATTTGCGCAGTGTCATGGCTGCTCCACTCATGTTGCATGACCGTCTCCTTGGTGTTGTCTATTTTGACAACCGAACTGCGAAAGGCGTCTTTACTGAGAAAGACGGTGAAGTACTGAGTATCATCGCCAGCTTTATTGCAATCTCTCAAGAGACGGCCCGTTCGGTACAAGGTGAATTTCAGCGTCATGAACTCGAGCGTAAAGCATATGACCTTGAGCAGTCCCGAGTTATGGCCGAGCAGGCCTCTCATATGAAGAGTACGTTCTTGGCCAATATGAGTCATGAGATTCGAACGCCGATGAACGGTGTTTTGGGAATGGCGTCTTTATTGGGTGATACGGATTTACGGGAAGAACAACGTGAATACCTCGGCTCCATAGATTCTTGCGCGAAAACTCTGCTGCGTATCGTCAACGATATTCTCGATTTCTCAAAAATCGAGGCCGGTAAGCTTGAGATTGAAACGATTCCGATGGACTTAAGATTGGCGGTAGAAGATGTTGCCGAATTGATGTCGAGCCGTTCCGATGAAAAGTCGATTGAGATGGTTGTTGATTATGACCCCTCTATCCCCTCAGGTGTGCTTGGAGATCCTGGGCGTATCCGGCAAATTCTTACAAACCTTGCGGGCAACGCCATCAAGTTTACCGAAAATGGCCATGTTGCAATTCGTGTTTCCAGTGAAGCTCGATCCGACAACAAGGAGCTGATTCGATTAGATATTGTAGATACTGGAATAGGAATACCAGCAGACCGCTTGGACGCAATTTTTGAGGAGTTTAGTCAAGCCAGTGAATCCACAACCCGTAAGTTTGGTGGAACAGGGCTCGGTCTTTCTATCTCCAAACACCTTGCTGGTTTGATGGGCGGTGATGTTCGCGTGACGAGTGAGCTGGGCAAAGGCTCTGTATTCTCAATTGAGGTTCCCTTCGAATTGGCCGACTCTCCAGAGCCAGCACTTTTGATTCCTGAGAAATTGAAACAAAGCTCTGTACTTATTGCCAGTCGCCATCCTGAGATAGTTGCGACCATGGTCCGCAGTCTAAACTATCACGAGATCCGCTCCGTGGCGATTGAGCCCGAGCTAGACCAAATTCTAAATGCTATCAATCAAGCACGTGAGAACGACGAAAAATTCTTAGCTGTTATATTTGAAGCTCCGGTCGATGACGTCATGTTGTTCGAGAAATTACGCAAGGACCCTCGCTCGATGGGCACGGAGCTTATCGGTTTGGTCGGTGCTGGTCGCCTTACAGAGCGTAAGCGGTTGGGTCAGCTTGGCTGCCGCTCTGTACTCGCAAAACCTGCCCGTATTGCACGTCTACTGGCTGCTTTGGAGGTTTGCTTAGAACCTGCCCCGAGGATAACTCCAAAAGCTGAGGCGGTGGTTGAGGCTAAGGTTCAAGAGGCTTCGGCGAAGAAGCCTATAGTCGAAGAGGCGCGTGGGAATGGTCTCAATATCTTGGTTGTGGATGATAATCTCGTCAATCAAAAACTCGCGGCGAAGATGATCCAAAAGCTGGGTCACCATGTCGACATTGCTGTGAACGGCCAGCTGGGTTTTGAGCAGGTTCAAAAAAGCCAATATGACATCGTGTTTATGGATTGTCAGATGCCGGTGATGGATGGTTACACCGCTACGAAGAGTATCCGAAATTGGGAACCAAAAGATAAGCGGCTGCCAATTGTTGCGATGACTGCCAATGCGATGACTGGTGATCGGGAGCGATGTTTAGATTCCGGTATGGATGATTACATGACAAAGCCGTTTAAGAAGGCGGATTTTGAACGTAATATTGAAACATGGGTACCGAAAGTTTCGGTTGAAGCGTCACCGCCTGCGAAAGCAGAAGCGGAAGAAAATACCGAAGGATTACGGGTTTTGGTCGTAGACGATAACGTTGTTAATCAAAAACTGGCATCGAAGTTCTTACAGAAGCTGGGCCACCGTGTCGACGTAGTGTCCAACGGCTTGCTTGCCGTTAACCAAGTAAAGGCCGAAGATTACGACATCGTATTTATGGACTGCCAGATGCCTGAAATGGATGGCTATACGGCAACGCGAACCATTCGTGGTAACGAGGCTGAAGGTAAAAGATTGCCGATTGTGGCGATGACAGCCAACGCTATGACTGGAGATCGTGAAAATTGTCTCGCGGCAGGTATGGACCACTATATAACGAAGCCCTTCAAGCAATTGGACTTTTCGGAGGCGATCACCAGTTTGGTGTCATAATTTTACCTCAATTGCTCCAGAGCACTTCTAAATATTCAATTCACGGGTTATGCAGCCTTTCATAATGAAAGGGTAGTCACATGGCTATAGACTGTAATGAGCACGTAGTGTGGATAACTGGCGGTGGTTCTGGAATTGGTAAGGCTTTGGCCAAGGAGTTTTTAGACCGCGGAGCGAAAGTTGCGATCTCTGGTCGAAGGCTGGAAAAACTTCAGGAGACCGCGGCGGAATTAAGCAGTGATTCCCAGAGCGTTCTGTCCGTAGTTTGTGACGTGACCGATTCCGAGGCGGTTAAAAAGTCGGTGGCTGAAGTCGTCGGGCATTTTGGCAAGCTTGATATTGTGGTTGCGAACGCTGGTTTTGGTGTCGCTGGCAAGTTTGAAAAAATCAGTCCCGAACAGTGGAAGGGACAATTTGATACCAATGTGCTTGGCGTTGTTCATACGCTCCAGGCGGCATTGCCTGAGATTGAGAAAACGAATGGGCGCTTGGCTGTTGTATCGAGTGTCATGGGCAAAATCGCGATGTCTAAGTCCTCGCCGTATGTCTCATCAAAATTTGCATTGGTTGGTCTTTGCCGCTCACTTCAGCTTGAGCTGCATGGTAGCGGTGTAACGCTTACCAACTTACTCCCAGGTTTGGTTTCAAGTGAAATCAATCAAGTCGATAACAACGGAGTATTTCACCCGGATCGAGAAGACCGCCGGCCCAGCAAGTTGATGTGGCGTGCTGACAAAGCTGCCAAAGTGATGGCGACGGCGATTATGCGAAGAAAGCGTGAATATACATTTACGGGTCACGGTGTTTTTCTAGCCTCTTTGGGGCAGCATACACCCGGTTTGTTACATTGGGCGATGACACGTTTCGTGAAGGTTGAGCGACCTTAATATGTTTTCAGTTCTCAATTTGGCATTATCCATTTTGGTTTGTATTTTAGTGGGATGCTCAGATGAAACTGAGGTAGGTAGTCTCGTCAACCATACGCTTTGGGAATATGTTCCATTAGAGAATGACCCCTACAGTGCCTTTGCCACTGAAGAGTCCTCGTGCCCAGAAGGTGGCTACAAAGTAGAGGGTGAAGGCTCAGACCAAATTTTGGAGATCGATACAGGTATTTGTAACTTCGTGACCCTGGAGCAACCCCTGCCTCGAAGTCTTAAGGCAGGTGATACCCTTGAGTGGTCTCTGTGGCATTTAACTTTGGTATATCTCGAACCAGCCGAGGCTTATGTCGCAATGACCATTGGTGATGAGCTGCTTTGGGAGAGAACGATGCCCATCCCAAGCCCTGCGGCCGCCTATTCTCAGGAGCTAACGGCTCCTATGGCTTTCGATGCAGGTGAACCCATCCGGATACATTTGCACAACCATGGCAACAATAGCTGGCGCTTTCATAAATTAGCTGTTGTTGAATAGTTCAACATAATCAGCGGCTTACATTTCTCTTTGGGCTCTGTATCCGCCATTCTACGGTTTTCTTATCCAAATCTTAACCAAGGCCTCGAATAGTGTGTAGGTGAATGTGCTCCATGTCTTTCGGTTATGGAGTTCAGTTTAACTCTCTGGTTGTGGAAAACGGGATACGAAATTAATGAGAAGTAATCGGGCTTTATTTGCAGTGCTGGTAAGTTGTTCCCTCATAGTCGTCGGTTGTGCAGAAGAGACGCTCCAAGGTGTTGAGTTTGTTTGCCAGAGCGATGCTGAATGTAACGATCAAGACCCATGTACTCAGGACTCATGTGCCGCTGACGGCTTCAGCTGTAAGAACCTTTCTTTAGAAGACGGTGACATCTGCGACGGGGGCTCATTTGCTGGGATTTGTTTGGCCGGAGCCTGTGGAGAGTCCATTTGCGGTGATGGTTATGTCGATGACCGACTCAACCCCGCCGAGCAGTGCGATGATGGTAATACCCTTGATGATGATGGCTGTGCTGCGGACTGTACGCATGATGCTCCTGATTTAATCATCGATTTCCCTAATCGCGGTGAAACATTTGATGGCGATACGACTCTAACTGTTTTGGGACGTGTGGATGATAAAGGTGTCGGAGTCGATGCTCTTTACGTGAATGGTGAAACGGTTGAAGTAAAAGTGGACGGTTCATTTGAGCACGAGATGTCATCTGTACAAGGTCTTAATAAAATCGATGCTCGTGTTTTAAGCCTCGGCGGTAAAGAAGACACGGCGACCCGTGGTTATTATTACTCGACTCAGTGGTGGGATGCACCTCTGGTAGAAGAGGAAGCAATGGCTGGACTTGGTGACCGAATTGAATTTCGCCTTGGCCAAGAAGCATTCGATGATTTTGACCACCCATGCTCTACCGTAGATGGCGTTTACGTCTGTGACGAAGTAGACGATCTGGCAACTGTTGGTGAAATTATCCTAAACGATTTAAGCGTCGATGATTTTGGTGGTTCGATTGGACTCTATGAGGAAGAACTCGAGTTACTCAACCAAACGATTCCTATGTCTCTGCCTCCAATTGAGATTGAAGGTGTCGGCACAATTACACTCTCTGGTGACATCGGACTTTTCGGCGGCGTAGTCATGAAGAGTGAAGTGATTGAACTGGACATGAACGAAGTTGGACTGCGCTTAGAGGCACGCGATGGCGGACTTGATGCCGATGTATCGATTGACTCGAATGTTGAAGGACCAGGTTTCACGGCAACTGTGCGCACAAGTGCTACTGTGAACATCGAAGCTCGATTTACCAACGTGAGCGCGGTTTTAGAAACCAGCTTCATCACGCTTAATTCACTCGACTTGGTTTGCTTGTTTATCCCGCCAGGGCCACCATTCAACACAATTTGCCCCGCTACTGCAGGCGGCCCACTTGCACCTCTAGGAGCATTGGAGCCAGATCCTACAGCGTGGGTTGATTCAGGCTTAGCCATTGAGCGGATGCTTATGGAAACAGGTTTTAATATTCAAACGACTGAAGTTGGTTCAGTTGATGTTCAGCTCGTAAACGGGACCATCGATATGCTGGGTGGGCAAGTGGACTTGACGCCAGTTCAAGATATCCAGATTGACCTCGGTGGCGTATCCATTTTGGGCGGACTCGAAGTTTTTGACTTAGGTCAGGTAGACCTTAGTCTCTTAGCTTCTGGAATCACGGTTTTTACAGACGGCGTCTTAGGGCTGTTTTTAAACGACCTTCAATTTCTCTTGGAACCAGCGGTCAACCTCCTACTTTTAAACCCATCAGATCCACTTAGTGTCGGTGATGTAGTTGAAGATTTTATTATGGGAATGTCTACATCAGGTCCATTGGCCTTGGGTGCAAGTCTGGAAGCAGGTTTACCGAGTCCAGAGCTGACCTTAGATACCCAGATATCTTCTCTGTCTTTTAGGGCACCGGAGAGCGGCGACCTACGCACCGGTGGAATGTTTATTGGATTCGAAACGAAAACAGCTTCTGAGCGTGGGACGGTGCGAGAGCCTTTAGGCTCGCTGGTGCGGTCATGCGAAATACTTGAAGAAGATGTCTGGAACTCGGGTTACTCGATGGATGCGATGAAGCACTTAGATGTTGTGAACCAGGGCCTCTTCAGTGCCTTTTGGACAGGTGAACTTAGTGGCTCGGTGCCTACTTCGTTCGCTGCTTCGGCGATTGAAAATGTAGCGGGGCTTGAGCGCATAACTGCATCGTTAACTCCAATGACCTCGCCAATCTTAAATGATTGCGGCGGTGATTTAAGACTGGAGTGGGCCGACATGCAGGTAGCAGGAACCATGGATGAAAATGGTGTTGAAACTGATTTCACCGGTTTTGTTTCTGCCAGTATCCCCGTCATGGTTGAGGTAAACTTGGGCGTGCCTGAGCTTAAGGTCGACCCGGCAAGAGCCAAATCAATGATCTGGGAAGTAACCGGTGGAGAAGCCAGTACAGAGGCGCCGCAGGTTTTACCTGAAGGTATGGAAGCGCTGTGTACGAACTTTGCGCTGGAGTATGCAGATGCAGTGATTACGGCTTTACCAGGTGTGGCGTTTGACTTAGCAGCAATGTTTGACATCGAGCGCGGCGCGGCGGTTGTGATGGAACCAGCTCTCGTTGAAACCGTACAAGGCGTTATTAAGATGGCAGGGCAGCCAATGCCTGATGGAGTGGAGCCATCTAACTAAGCGTGCAAGACCACCTCGAGGGGGAGGTGGTTAAGCATTCTTAAATCACACCCGATGCTTTGAGCAGCGGCTCAGCGCGCAGTAAAGCGATGACTGTTTTCCCGTCATTGATACGTCCTGATTTAGCATCCTCGATAACTTGAGCGGCTGGGATTTTCTCAACTGTCAGAACCTCGTTATCCTCTAACGCTTGAGTGGACTTCTTCAAATTTGTAGCCAGATAGAGCCATATTTTTTCATTGGTGAATCCCGGCGTTGTCCAAATAAACCCTAAAGGTTCAAAAGAGTTACTGGTATACCCCGTCTCTTCTTGAAGTTCACGCTCGGCGCAGGTGTGTGGTTCTTCACCCGCATCAAGTTTTCCTGCGGGTATTTCCAATATGAAGCCCGACGCAGCGTACCTAAATTGACGTACCATAATGATACAGCCCTCGTCATCTAAAGCTACCACCGCAGCCGCACCCGGATGGTCTATGAACTCTAATTCCACGACATGGTCATTTGGTAGCTGGACTTTGTCGATAAACATATTAAGAAATGTTCCGCTGTAGCCGGTCTTTCTATCTAAACGTTTGTATTCACTCATGACCAAATCCCAACTGAATGTTTTGTGATTTTTGTATTTCGCAGAGCGCAAGCGCTAGGTGTTCATATTGAGAAAGATGATTGTAGAGTTGGGCCGATATTCGTAATGTTTTTATTGGAGAGTAGGGCTGGTCAAAGACTGGGACCTCTATCCTATAGTCGTCCATTAAAATCTTTTGGAGCCCAGCGTTGGGGAAACCGCCAGGCAAGACCTCAGGGTTTAGGGGAATTGCGACCATGGATCCAAAGAGGGTGTCGGGTACAGGAAGGCTGATTTGCAGAGCTTCACACAGTACATCACGTGCTTTAAGGGCGAGTACGTGATTGGAGCTTTGAATTTCATCCCATCCTCCCTCCATCCAGCTTCCCAGTAAATCGATGGCTGCAGGGATGACCATATGTGCAGTCGGATCATGGGTGCCTTGCCAATCAAATTCGTTGCGGAAGAATGAACGCTCTCCAACGGGCGCATTCGCACCGTGGCTGATAGCAAGTGGCCTTACCTCATGATGTTTATCCTCACGCACATAGAGAAAAGCAGAGCCTTTAGGAGTGCAAAGCCATTTATGACAGTTACCCGTGTAATAGGCTGCGCCGATTGTTTGCAGGTCGATTGGAATTTGACCAGGAGCATGGGCTCCATCGACGAGGGTATCGATCCCTTTCTTGTCTAAACACTCAACAATCTCACGTATCGGCGTGACCACCGCCGTTGGACTTGTGATGTGGTCAATGATGGCTAGCTTTGTTTGCGGTGTGATGGCCGACTCAATGGCGTCCACAATTTGGTCACTGGATTGCACGGGGTAGGGGAGTGTCGCGGTTTTGATGCAGGCTCCGCGTTCCTTGGCAATAAAAGAGGCAGCGTTATTACAGGCGTTGTAACCATGGTTGGTGACAATGACTTCGTCGCCGGCTTCGAGTGGATAAGTACGCAGGACAGTATTGACCCCTTGGGTGGCATTCGGAATCAAGGCGAGCGTATTTGCCTCAGTTTTTAGAAAGCTGCCGAGCCGAACCCTGACAGCATCCATTCTAGGAAGAAGTTCGTGGGTGAAGAACCTAACGGGCTGCCTTTCAAGTTCTTGTCTTATTTGAGTTTGTTGCTCCAGGATGGTTTTAGGGCAGGCTCCATAGGACCCGTGATTGATAAACGTTGTTTCGTGGTCTAGGTGCCAATGTTGAATCAAACTAGAATATTTTGTCATGGCAGGTTCCTTCTTAATCACCGATTGAAGAATTTCTAACGTATCCCGGCGCTGGCGACCAGAGTGTAAATGCATTAGATACTAGTCATGGAGAGCCAAAGCGAAGCCCAGATTTCTATTTTGTTGCCAGTGCGTAACGGTGGGGAGTTTCTAGAAGAAACGCTCTTAAGTCTTCAGGCTCAAACGTTTGAGAATTTCGAACTCATTTTAGTGAATGATGGTTCCACAGACGATACGGCAGAGATCGCAAAGCGTTGTTTTGCGGGAGACACCAGGCTGCGACTCCTAGACACAGGAGACAAGCCAGGTTTGGTTCCCGCGTTGCAGCTTGGCTTGCATGCCAGTCGAAGCGAGTACATCGCTAGAATGGACGGCGATGACATTGCATTGCCGCGCCGCTTGGAACTTCAATATGCGCTGATGAAGAGCTCGCCTGAAGTGTCGATAGCAACCTGTCAGGTACAAAGTTTTAGTGAGGGTGAACTAGGTGGCGGGTACCGGCATTACGATGCCTGGCTGGAAACCTTGTTAACGCATGAGGATTTCATGAGAGAGCGCTATGTAGAAAGCCCGCTCTCGCACCCAACTGTGATGTTTCGTCGGCAGGCAATCTTAGATTTGGGTGGATACCGAGATCTTGATTGGCCGGAGGACTATGACCTTTGGCTTCGGGCGGCAGAGGCAGGGCTGCGGTTTGCTAAGGTTAACGAAACGCTTTTGCGGTGGCGTGATTATCCGAACCGAACGTCGAGACAAGATAGCCGCTACAGCCCGGAGGCCTTTTTAAGATGCCGTGCTCATTTCATGGCCCGTGGTCCGTTGAAGGAGGCCGAGCATGTGGTGCTCTGGGGGGCGGGACAAATGGGCGGAAAATTGGGACGATTTCTTGTTGCCGAGGGTGTGAAGCTGCGTGCTTTCGTAGATATCGACCCACGAAAGATTGGGAATCTTCGGCTGGGGGTTCCCGTGATTGGTCCTGCTGATCTGGAGGCCCATTCGGGTTGCCCGCTGGTGTCTTGTGTGGGAAGTCGTGGTGCGCGCAGTTTGATTAGAGAGCGGCTCAAGGACATCGGTTACGTTGAAGGTCAAGATTATTGGTGTGTGCTTTAGTGCCATTTCTGATGAAATGAAGCCCCAACCGAATTTTGAGCAGAGAAGAGAATAAGCCAATGGTACACGGTCGTAAGAATATTCAAGCCAGTCCAATCATGCCAGAAGATGTCGCCGGTTCTTTAAGGCTGGGTGATGCTAAATGGGACAGTGATGGTGAAACTCTGGTGTGGCTAGAAGGACGTTCTGGCCAAGGTGTCTTGGTTGTTAAAGGGCCGGGAAAAGCACCACGGGATTTAACCGGTGAATTGAATGTTCATGCGGAGGTCGGTTACGGCGGAGGCGACTTTACGGTTCACGGCGGTCACGTATATTTCGTTTTGAAGGGCTCGGGTCGAATTTACCGAATGAGCCTTGAGGGTGGAAAGCCAGTGGCCATCACACCTGATTTCGGACGAAGCGCATCGATGACGATTTCTCCTTGCGGGCAGTGGATGCTTTACGTTCACCACGATGACGGAGAGGACCGTTTAGCGGTTGTGGATACTCTGGGTCGTCATTGGCCGCGTATTCTGAGTGAAGGTTGGGACTTCTACATGCAGCCCCGCTGGAGCCGCTGCGGAAAACATGTCGCTTGGATTTCTTGGAATCATCCCAATATGCCTTGGGATGGCTCAGTGCTTCAGTGTGGTCAAGTTCTTGTTGACGGTGAGGTCCTACCTACTCTTGAAAATGCCGAAGCTCTTGATGGGGCCGGTGATGTTTCGGTTTTTCAGCCAGAGTTTTCAGAGGACGGGACGAGTCTTTACTATGTAAGCGATAGAGAAGGTTTCGGACAAATTTGGAATGTGGAGATTGAGACCGGCTCTCGAAAGCAGCTCACTTTTGGGCAAGAGGAGTACGGCCAGCCGGCATGGGTTCAAGATTTGCGAACTTATGCTCTGATTCATAATGATGAAAAGGCACTGACCATCGTGAATCGCGCTGGCTTTATGCGTGTGTGTCTTATTGATTTAAAGAATGGGGTTCAGGAAGACCTCGATTCTCTATCGCATTTTGGTGATCTGTCCCATTTGAGTATTTCCCCGGACGGTCTTCGCGTCACGGCAATTGCAAGTGGTGGTGCTTTGGCATCCCGTCTGATTGGCTGGGATTGTCCATCGGGTGAATTAGAAACTTACTTGGTGGCAGCCCAAGCACCTGAGGCGAATGCCCTTAGTAAAGCCGAGCCGATGACTTACGAGAGCGCAGGGGGATGCTTAGCCCACGGGATTTATTATCCACCGGTTGGCTCCGTTCCGGGTCTGGAGGGTCCACCCCCGCTTTTGGTGATTGTCCATGGTGGGCCGACGAGCCAAGAGACCGCACGTTACAATGTCCAAGCGCAGTACTTCGCAACTCGTGGATACGCAGTGTTCCTACCGAATCATCGTGGGAGCAGCGGCTATGGACGTGCCTATATGGATGCGTTGCAAGGCCAATGGGGAGTCGTGGATGTTGAAGATGTGGTCGCGGGTGTGCGGTTTCTTACCGAGGCAGGCAAGGTAGATGGCAGTCGATGTGCTGTCATGGGTGGCAGTGCGGGGGGTTATACCGTCTTACAATCCATGATTCATGAACCCGATGTTTTTTGTGCAGGTGTTTCTTTGTACGGCGTTACCGATTTGTTTGGCCTCTTGGCCGACACCCATAAATTCGAGGCGCATTATCCCGATGGCTTGATCGGTGTGTTGCCAGAGGCCCAGGAAATCTTTAAGGCGAGGTCCCCAATTTTTCATGCGGAGAAGATTCAACGCCCTCTGGCGATCTTCCAGGGTGAGGAGGATCGAGTCGTCCCCTTGGCTCAGGCTGAAAGTATTGTTCAAGCTTTACGTAAAAATGGGGTGCAGTATCAGTACCGCGTGTATGCCGGTGAGGGCCACGGGTTTAGAAAAAGTGAAACAATTACAGACTTTTACGAGTCCGTAGAAAACTTTTTAAGCAAATACGTCCTCCGAGTCATGAACACCTAAAATAACACCTCGCCAAGGCCTCTTTTGCCTCAAGTGCTCGCGATACCCGACGATGACTTAGGTGGGTGAACCCGATGTTAGGGTTCTGAGGAGGCGAGCGGCGGTGACAGCAATCATTCCAGAATTTCAATTCACGAAAAATAGCTTTGGAGCCAACGACGATTCGGTTTTTGCCGAAGAGACGACGGGTGAGTTTCCGGTACCCGGTACCGTGAGTCTAACGCGTGTCCTGAAGCTGCGCTGTACTTTACGCGACCGAATCAACCGCTGGGCAGAACGTTCACGCTCCGCGATGATACAGCTCGAAGGCAACAGCCACATTGCGGGCATGTATTATATCCGAGAATTACGAGAGCAGGCAGGTGCACCCAATGCAGCTCGCCATGTTGACCAACCGATTGTGTGGGGCGGTGGTCCGGCTGTTCGCACCACGATGGTCGCTCAAATGATGCCTCACGTTGTTGCTGAATCAGCGAAGATGGGGATCGAACTTGCCGAGGCTGCTGAGGTGATGCTCACGGATGTACTGCATGAGAGCTTTGAAGAACTTTTTCACGACATTGAAACTGTACGCTCTGGCCTTGTCCAAAAGGTTCACGAGGCAGGCGGTAACTTGATGGCGCTGAGTGCGGTTGTAGAGCGGGTAGATGGTTTGAGCATTCCCGAAGTGCCGACCGAAGCTGAAATTATGCGAGACCTCTTTTTAGGTTACGCTTATGCGCAGCGCATGCATATTCATGGTGACCGTAATAATTTGGAACGACGTGGTAGCTTTTATCGCTCACAAGAAGTTTGTGATGCTTCGGTCGTTCATGCTCAGGGTATTTGCTCGGTGCTTAATCGGTTGCCGGATGTAGACCTACCCGCAGGACGCGGCGAGCTTTTGAAAACAGTTGAGTTTCACGCAGTGGGTTGAGACTCAACCCAGGTCTTTAAGTATTTTCTAATCTCAATCAGTGCCTGCGTATCCATCGCGCAGTAAACAAGAAGCTGCTTGTGAATTTCTTCACGTTCCTCATCTGACTCCAATTCAATACTGCGCAGGTATTCGTGCATCGCCGCTTTACCGTCCGAGATATCAAGTTCTTCGTAACGTAGATGAGGTGCCAGCGCAGGCAGTACTCTCTTTATACTAAATGAACCCAAGAATCCGGGGTGATAAAAGTGGTCTCTTAAAAGAACCATCACGTCCCAGGTGCGCTTTAAAAGCGCCTTGAGCGGTACACTGAGTTCTGGGAATAGTTTTGCCATTTGCGCGATTTCAACTTCTTCATAGTTTGAATAGATACAAATGGTTCCTGTATCGCCCAAGGATTTTAGAAGGCTTTTGGTAAACGCTTCGCGTGGGTCACTTTTATGTGGCCAAAGAAATTCTTGATGCTCGATGGTCCCGTCTTCGTGCTCGATATGGTTAGACCACTGAAATGGGATGGAGTCGTATGGCCGAGAATGCGGATAAGATGGAATAGCATTCATGAAAGATTCAAAGTCGATATGGTGAATAGGGTATTGAACCTTGGATATCTCTGAAGCAAGTTTGTCGGATCCCTCGGGAAGACCACTTTTGATACAGCGAAGCGCTCGCATCTGTATTGGTCCCAAGTCCTTGGAGTCCGTTAGTTCCCGTACATCGGTGATGTTTTGCTTTTCTAATCGGTTACGTAGATGCCCCGAGAGCTGGGGAAGTAGAGTAATCGGATACGGGAGTTCTTCCACAGGTTCATCGTGACAGTGGTCGTAAAACGCACACGGATGTGGTTTGGAGCACTGTTTGCCTTGGCGCACAATTGGGGGAACTTCGTCATTGAGAATGATGTTAAACTTTTTGACGGATTGTTCAGCCTGAGTCATCAAATCATCTAAGTCGTCGGTGCAATCGGTGAAGTTGAAATACTTTTCCAGCTCAATATCACCGCCTTGAAATTGATAGTTTTTGTTGACGGTGAGCATGCCTGCACGGTCTACATCAATGCCCAGTGACCGGAGCATCCAAAGTTGTAAAGCCAGATCTACGAGATGACTCTGACGAACTCGAGTGGTGCTTTTAACCTCAAGGAGATCCCACGAGCCTTCGGGGGTCTTGGCCAAAATATCGGTTCGAATAAATGTGTTTTGAAAAGTGAATGCGCCATCAAATATCGCACTGGTATTGTGGTCGGTTAGGGCATCAAGGGTTTGGTGCGCTGCTTCAGCTGAAGTGATTTGGCGGTGAGGGATCTGAACCCCTTTGGGATATTTTGTTCTGGCAAGCTCTTCAACTTGAATGCCGCCTTTGAACAGAACGTTTTGAAAGCCTGAGAAGCGAGCGGCCAATTCTCTTCGGTGAAATTGATTCCACATTTTTAGAAGACATTGGTGCCCGGCAAGGAAACGTCTTTTTGAAAGCAGTGCCGGATTCATCGTTTTAAACTTCAGCGGCCAAGTAATTGGTCAACGAGCGTAATATACGTTTCCATACTTTGGTCTTTAGAATGACCTTTTAAGCCTGCCCATGCGTCATATTTGGCACGGCCTGCGATATTCATCATACCGGGTCGCTTACCTTGAACATCTCCAACAGTTGCTTGTTTAAAATTCGAATAAAGTTTTAGCAGCATTTCGTTGCCAGGATTGGAGGTGAGGGTTTTCACATCAACCTGTGATTGTTCGAATTTACTTGTTAGGTCACTCATATGAAGCGCTCCTGATGTTGAAGTTGCCAGACCTTACTCTAATTCGCAGGCTCTTCGCCAGTATCATTTAGAAGCCCATTTTGTGCGATATCCTCGAGCAGCTCTTTGATTCTAGGGTCCGCTTCGTTCGCTGACGGTAAACCTATCACATCTAACCCGTTTTCTAGGCTGTCATCACAGCTGGTAATGGGTGTTCCCATGGTACTAACGGGTGTGATTTCTTCACCGTAAATACTGGCCATCGTAAAATAGCTTTTTGAAAGATTGTAATCCCAGCACTCGGTTGCCTGGAGGAATTGACCTTCGGCCATCTCCGCATTGGTTGCCACGAATTCAGCGCGCCCACTGCCAGCCGGGCTGCGTCTGAGATAACTCCAAAATGCCATCTTTACAGCGACGTTCTCGAGCGTGTCTGGATTACCATCAAAGTCAAATTGCGCACCGAAGTTGGAATAGGAGAGGGTGGTATCGGAGGATGCAATATCTCCGTAGAGGTAGTCGAGGTCGATAGGTGGCGCGCCGGGCGCGTTTTTGGGAACAAAGTTTCGAAAAATACCAGCTACGGATGTAAGCGTTTTGTCGGTGGGGACTCCGTTCTCATCAAGATGGGGTCCGTGATTACGAAGAGCTACGAATCTCCCTGAAGCTAAACAGCCCGGGTCTGAAACTTTGCCATAGGCTTCAACAAAACTTTTGTTGGTATCAAAATCAAAAACCAGCAGGGTGAGGCCCCATTCAGGGTTGTCGGCATTGGGGGTTGAGCCACCGAGTACAATCGGCGTGAGTGTATTCAAGTCGTAATTTGCGCCTCGCATCAAGGCAAAGATGTATTCTAGGGGCGAGCCGGTCGGTTCGTCCTCGTCAAAATAGTCGGCATTGTAGTCACTGTTTTTGCTTACGAAGAGGGCGAGTGTCCCGAAATCTTTTCGTGCTTCAAAGGGACCCCAAACCAGTTGCGTGGTGTCCTCATTGTAGAGAGTCGGAGGGAAACTGGTAAGTTCGACGAGCGTCTCATTCATCAAATTGAAGGTATATTTTACCGGCGCTAAGCTTTGCTCGGCCAAGGCTGGAGCAAGAGCCTGCGGTGTACCTGGGGAAACGACAATGGTTTCCATGGGGGTGGGTGGAATAAGATTAGGGTAGGTCGGTAAGGCGTTGCGGTAGGTGTTGACTAGGTTTTCGTCAAAGACACTTTCTGTGCCGTCAGCGATGGGTTGTTGGCAGCCCGCCAGGCCAACAAAGGCCGTAATTATACAGATAGAATACTTCACCCCTTAATTCGGCCACAGGGGATACGGAGAGTCAAACAGTCAAGCCGATTTCTTTCAGCCGTTGCATCAGAAAGTCTCGAGCACTGATGGATTTAAACTCTGAATTAGGCCCCATCTTACGGACACATGATTCCAGAGGTTGAAGGCTCACTTCGGCCCTTGGGTGAACGAAGAAGGGCATCGAAAAGCGCCGCTCTCGAGCATTATTGGGGTTCACGACGCGATGAGTTGTGCTTTTGAGAACTCCATTGGTGAGGTTCTGAATCATATCACCAGCATCGACTACAATTTGGCCTTTGAGCGAATGTATCGCACGCCAGGTGCCATCGCGTTGGAGTAGTTCAAGCCCTCCATTGGTCGCCTCACACAGTAGAGTAATGAGATTGATATCTTCATGTGCACCGGCACGAATGGATGCAGGTTCTGCATCATCTGCAATAGGTGGATAATGAATGATTCTCAAAATGGTATCACCGTCGATGGCCATGTCGGAAAGAAGCTCTGTCGATTCTCCCAGGTAGATACCGCAAGCCTGAAGCAGAGTCATCGCGCATGTTTCGAGTTGTTTATAGAGTTCGAGAAAGTCAGGTTGAAAGTCCAGGCTAACATCTTCCTGCTTAGGCCAGATGTTGTGCCCATAGACTTTTGCGAGTGCATGGTCTGGAGTGAGTTCACGCCCCACATGCCAGAACTCTTTAAGGTCGGGCGCAGGGCTGTCTTTGGCGTGCTCTTTTCCAAAGCTTGTAAAACCACGCTGACCATTGAGCTCTTCAAACTCATATCTTTTTTTGGTCTCTTCTGATTTTGAGAAGAACAACTCGGCATGCTTATAGCAACGCTCGATCAACGTTGAGTCAACGCCATGGTTGGTAACGGCAAAGAAACCAAGGTCCATCAGCGCATCGCCAAGGGTTTGAACAAATTGTTGTTGTTGCTCAGAGCTACCGCCATGGAAGTGGCTAAGGTTTACGACCGGTATCGTTTGTTCAGACATCGTTATTCTCACTTTATCTACTTAGCCATAGCGTATGAGCTTTGGCCTTTATTTGTCATGGACTATTTTTATTTTAGCGCCTTGTGATGAGCTCTTCGGCCTCAAGGTGCGGCAGGTTGTTCATACTATCGAGATTGAAACGACCGTCGTTGACGAAGAAGCGGGAAAACGCGGCGTTATACACAGCCCAGCACATTTGCATCGTTTTCTCGTCGGAGAGCTCAAGAGCCATGCCGATCGCAACACCTACGGGACCGCCCGATGTAAAGAGTGCGACCCGTTGGGATGACTTCATGGTTTCGGTGACTTTGCGAATACCGGTTTCCATTCGTTTACGTGTTTGCGCCCATGTGTCCATGCCGGGGATCACGTGTTCACCGCGCGCCCATTCAAGCGTGACTTGCTCCAAGAGTTTGCCCAAGTGACCTGCTTGAGCCGGATCCTGAGCCACCATGAGATTGCGAATCTCTTCACTGCGCGGGTCATCTTCGCGCTGCATAAACCAGCCGAAGAGACGAAATGCATCAAACTCATCGAGTTCTTCAATTATTTCGGCATCTTGGGGAGTTGTTGAGGAGAGGCTCAGTGTAGCTTCAGCGGTTTGTTGGTGCCTTTTGCAGGGACCACAGACCACTCGGTCGATGCTGTGGGGCTCTTTGGCAAACCATTTGGCGAGAAGCGCCGCTTGCTGGTAGCCAAGTTCTGAGAGCTGGTCGTAGTCGTCGGCTCCGAAAGATGCCTGCGCGTGCCGAATAAGAATGAGTGTACTCAACTGAATATCCTATGTTTTATCGAATTGCTCTGATGACAGCGAGAACTTCAAAAGGCAACGAAAAAGTATCAAATATAAGGTAGTTTTAGGTCACTTAGGCGGCTTGTGCCCGTTGACTGAAGCCCCGTTTGTGGGTGATAGCGGCATTGGTAGTTTGCTCACGAATGGGTATGGGGACCCGAGCAGCGATTCCTAAATAAATGAGCCTTGTGTGTAAGGAGACGGCGCGCAGGTATTTTGGACACGTTGATGAGGCGCTTAAGCGAACTTGTCAGGGGATAAGCTATGCATTCGAATTCGGTCCTTTCAGCAGGCACGTTTGATTCCAAGGAACTTGGGGCAGGACGAACGGTTGTTCCCGGAGGACCTCCCCCTAAGGCTGAGCGGCAAGATTTGTCCAACGAAGTGCTGCAATCGCGTGTGCTGAGCCCAGAACTTCGTGCAGCCGAGTCGTTCGACGCGCAAGAAATGATTCACGCCCAAACTTGGTCCAAAGTATTAGGCTTCTTGTGTGCGATTACGGGAGCCTTGATTGGTTTGGTTGAAGGTCACCCCGATTTAAAGCTCGCCGCTCAGGTTGCCTGTTTTGTTTTAGTACCTGTTTGTTTCTGGGTTGCTCAGCGCGCGGCACAGCCAAGTGGCTATACCCGTTTTGTTTACCGGGCATTCGGTTGGACGGCATCTCTTAGCTCACTTCCCGTGATTTACTTTTTAGGGGTATTTTCACCAGCGCCTTTAACACTTACTCTGGGCATTAGTTTTTTTGGGCTGGCCCGCGATCCCTTTTACGCATGGATTATCCCGCTTAGCGCAACACTGGGGTATTTCCTTTTGGCGCTTGGTGTCGTTCTGGGAATTATTCCGGATATGGGAATGCTTGCGACATCGGTCTATGACGATACGGGTCGTATCTTTATGACCGTGATGGTGCCGTTGGTTCTTTTATGCACGCTTTGGTGTGCGCAGAAGTCACGGCAAACTTTGGTAGGGGCTTTAGAGAAGGCGCATTCATCGGCCTATCAAGCGGAGGCACGTGAGTTTCAACTTCACGAGGTCAATCAAGAGATTAATGCTGTCCGCCGCTATGGGGCGGGGAAATCGGGGCGTTTTTCTGGTGAAATGGCTGGACCTTTTCGCCTTGAGGCGGTGGTTGGCCGCGGTGCCATGGGCGAGGTTTATCTTGGCTATCACCGAGACAGCCGCATACGCGTGGCTGTTAAAATATTATCTGAAACAGAGGGGTGTGACCCTTCAAACTTGGCTCGTTTTTTACGCGAGGGAGATATGCTCCGCGCCGTCAAAGACAGTCACGTGGTTCAGGTTTATCAAGTGGGCCGCTTGGATGGGCCGATTTCATCGCATTTTATTGCCATGGAATACCTCGAAGGCGAGGACCTGGCCGCAGTTCTTCGTCAATCTGGTGTAATGAGTGTTGATGAGGTCACCCAGTGCCTTGACGAAATCACGGTGGGGCTCTCCGCGGTTCACCGTGCGGGCATCGTTCACCGAGACTTGAAGCCGCAAAACCTATTTTGCACAACCTTCAATGGCGTGAAGTCATGGAAGCTTTTGGATTTTGGGGTTTCTAAATTTGAGGGAAGCCAGGGTACCTTAACATGCAACCAACTGGTGGGAACACCGGCTTTTATGTCTCCAGAACAAGCGCGCTCTATCGATGTAGATACGAGAAGCGACGTATTCTCACTGGGGGCCATTGCTTATCGGGCGCTAACGGGACGAACCCCTTTTGCTGCTGAAGAGCTTCCTGGTGTGTTGTACAAGATTGTTTACGAGCATGCGCCAGTGCCATCTTCTTATGTTGTAGATATTCCAAAAGATATCGAACGTGTTTTAGCCGTCGCATTATGCAAAAACCCTGTGAACCGGTTCCAGAGTGCAGAGCAATTTCGCGATGCTTGGCTTGAAGCCAGTAAGAATAATTTACGGGCTGGTTTCAGGGTACGAGGAGATGCACTGATGCATCTTTATGGTTGGTATTCCTAAATCAACAATTCTCTTCAGTTGAGTTTAAACTTTGTTAGAACGAGTTTTGGGCTTGGCTACATTATAAACCCCTTGCCCGGTAGCGATGGGACCAATTTCGTTTGGGTCATCTCCTTCTGAGAATATTTCCATTCGCGCAACGCAGACTTTATTGCCCATCCGAACCACTTTAGCTTCGCAGATCATTGCTTGTGCGGGCCCTGGGCGTAAGTAATCGATGCGGAGGTCCACGGTGCTGAGCCGGTCGCTCTCGTTCTCCAAGAGACTCCAACAGGCTGCGCCGCCGGCAGCATCGAGAAGAGTAGCAAGAACCCCGCCGTGAACCGCTGGCCGACTCGCGTCGCCTGTAAGGTGTGTCGCCCAGGGTATACGTACCAAGCAATAACCCTCACGGATGCTCTCAAGCTTCATCTGCAGGTGTTTATTAAAAGGGACTTCCTCTTCCATCAACATTTTCAGTTTCGAATAGTTCTTGTCAGTCATAGATGAAGTGAATGCGTTTTTAGTCTCGGGATCAATGCCTGAACGGTAGGTGAGTAGAATCTTACATAATGGTTGGAGGTAAGAGATCAAAGCGTACTTTGTGGTTAGGATGATGTTTAGAGAAGGTGCTGTTGGCTATCGTTTCAATGGGCTATCCGGCTATACTTAACAAGTTGTCGTTTGGGGGCTTCTTTTTATCCGGGGGGAACATGGAGTTTAGGCGGTTAAATCCAGTACCTCTCGGGCGTCGTAAGGCCCAAGACCATCAACGTATTCTCTACGTGGAAGACGAGGATACGAATTGGGAGGTGGCGCAGCTTTGGTTGCGAGATAAGTTTAACCTCACACGGGCAAAGAACGACCGCGAGGTCTTTGAGCTTCTTGAGAAAGAAAACTTCGACCTCATTCTGATGGATATCCAGCTTTCGGGCTCCACCCTAAACGGAGTGGACATCACTAAAATTCTACGGGGTCGAGGAATCGGACAAGTTCCTGTGTTCGCGCAAAACATCGACTGCAAGGGTGCAAGAATCATTTTCGTAACTGCCTACTCAGCCCGCTACTCTCGAAGCGAGTTGGTGCAGGCTGGCGGCGACGAAATGCTCGCAAAACCAGTGAATTTTCGGCGATTGAGTGTCGCCATTTCTAAGCTTTTGGTGGCAGAGGCGGCCAGCCAATTAGAAGTCACTTCGGAACAATTGCGTGAGCGTCAAGAACCGCAGAAGCGCCGTCACATGAGAGTGCCCATGCAACTCAGTTGTGATCTGGAAATCGATGGTCAAACATTTCTCGGCCGTCTGGTTGATTTGTCATTGGGGGGCGCGAGGTTTCGGATCATTGGCGAGGATAATGGCAGTGCCATCGAAAGAGGTGGCGCGGCCGAGATTCGCTTTGCGACCGCTTGGGGAATGGTGAAGGGGCCTTGCAGCATCGCTTGGGTGAGCGTTGGTTCACACAAAGAAGCTGGGCTGCAGTTTGGCGATCTGAGCGGCCCGGCGAAATTGATTCTTGAGAAATGGCTTTCGTCCGACAAGAGGCAATCCCACTAGCCTGATATTACTTGTTTTTTTAAAGCTCCATCTTTTCCTTGTGACCTTTTCCTCAGCTGGGTAGAAGCTCTGCAGGAGGTTGCGATGGAAGGACATGCATGGCGTAAACGCTGGGCTGACAATCAGATTGGTTGGCATCAGGAAAAGTTTAATCCACGGCTCGTGGAGTTCTGGGAACGCGTCGCCGGGGAGCGCAAAGGCCTGGTCTTGGTACCTCTTTGCGGTAAAACCTTAGACATGATTTGGCTCGCGGAGCAGGGACACCAAGTGGTGGGTGTTGAGCTTAGCGAAATCGCTATCGAGTCTTTCTTTACAGAAAACAAGATGGAGGCCAAGTGGGAGCAGGAGCATGGCTTTCGTTTGATGCGCTCTGGTTCGATTACAATCTATTGCTGTGATTTTTTCGAGACCGATACGAAATGGTTAGGCGATATTGATTTTATCTATGACCGAGCCGCTCATATCGCTCTGCCGCCTGATGTGAGGAGCCTCTATGGGGCGCATGTGGGTAAACTCATCAGCGCCACCACAGGCGGATTGCTCCTGAGTATCGACTATGACCAAGCCAAACACGATGGCCCTCCCTTTTCTGTGCCACCTGCGGAAATACAGAAAAATTTTGGTCACTATTTTGAACTTGAAATGTTGGTTGAAAACGAGGTGATCGACACCCGGCCGAAGTATCGAGAATGGGGTTTAGACTCCTTGGTCGAGCGTGCCCACATTCTGAAAGCCAGGGCACGCTAGATTGAATAATGAATCGAACATAAAGTTTTCACGCCTGGCTTGGGCCGCATTGGTCTACAATCTCGCAGTGATTTTGTGGGGTGCATGGGTGCGTATTACTGGCTCGGGAGCTGGTTGCGGGGACCATTGGCCAACGTGTGGTGGTGAGATAATACCACGCAGTCCTGGTGTAGAAACGATAATCGAGTTTTCTCATCGGCTCACCAGTGGTTTGACCCTCATCTTCGGCATTATTTTAGTGGTTATAGCAAGGCGTGTTTTTGCAAAGGGTCATCGAGCCCGCACTGCGGCTTGGGTGACTTTGGTTTTTATTCTCTTAGAAGCCGCGCTCGGCGCGATTCTGGTATTGAAGGGGCTGGTCGCTAAAGACACATCTTCGGTGCGTGCAGTTGTGGTTGCATTGCACCTTGTAAACACTCTCGGTCTGGTCGGCGGCGGAGCGCTTACGGCTTGGTGGTCAGTTGAGCGGCCACGGTCATTTGGTACAGGTGTAAGGCGGGGTAGCCTCTTGGCCTTAGTCACCGGTCTTGTTTTGGTTGGAGCCACTGGAGCCATTACAGCGCTTGGCGATACTCTCTTTCCCGTACCTGTGGTTGAGGGCTCAGGGCTTATTGCGACCATTGTAAACGACATCTCAATGGCTCAGCACATTTTGGTTCGCCTCCGCATCGTTCACCCATTGCTTGCACTCTGTGTAGGGCTCGGGATTTTGGTATGGGGCCTTTCGGTTGAACGGACGACTCAGTCCGGTGCCTTGGGTTACCTTGCGAATGCCCTTGTTTGGAGCACTGCTCTGCAAATGATGCTCGGTGTGTTGAATGTCATATTGCATGCCCCGGGATGGATGCAGCTGGTTCATTTGCTGGTTGCAGATTTGGTTTGGGTGGCTGCTATTTTGACGTGTGTTGAGGCCAAGGACCAAAACATTATACAACCAGTTTCGAGTTAGTAATCGGGTGGACTAGAGCCCGCAACGATCCTGTACGGGTCTTTTGAGGATAATTCCATGAAACGGCGACGAGTAGTCATCACTGGACTTGGGTGTGTTACCCCTTTAGGGGTTGGAGTTGAGCATACGTGGAAGCGGCTTTTAGCTGGTGATTCCAGTGCGGTCGCTTTAGAGGGTGAAGAATACAAGAATCTACCCACCCGGATAGCCTGTAAAGTCCCCCGAGGTGAAGAGAGTTCCTCTTATGAGGCAAGTCGCGTATTAGGACATAAAGAAGCTCGACGTTTTTCAGATTATATTGGCTTTGCATTTGCGGCGGCCAAGGAGGCTCTTGACGATGCGGGTTGGTTTCCAGAGGAGCTAGACGCCCAGGAGCGAACTGGCGTTTTAATGGGCTCGGGCATTGGTGGTTTTAATACAATATGCGAGACCACGCTCATGGTTAAAGAGCGGGGCCACCGCCGAATCAGTCCGTTCTTTGTGCCATCCATTCTTACGAATATCCCATCAGGCTTGATTGCTCAGACCTACGGATTTCAAGGCCCGAATCACTGCGTCTCAACAGCGTGCGCAACCGGGGCTCACGCCCTGGGAGACGCGATGTGGATGATTGCCCGTTCGGATGCAGATGTCATGGTGGTTGGCAGTACGGAGTCTGCTGTGGGTCCGATGACTTTGGCCGGTTTTGGAGCAGCCCGGGCACTGTCTCGCGGTTTCAACGATGAACCAACCAAAGCTTCTCGGCCATGGGACACGCGGCGTGACGGCTTTGTTGTCGGCGAAGGAGCCGGTGTTTTGATACTTGAAGAGCTTGAGCACGCCCAAAATCGAGGGGCGCAAATTTACGGTGAAATCTGCGGCTATGGGATGTCGGGGGATGCATTTCACTTAACAGCGCCGGCTGAGGATGGCCGGGGAGCAACGCGCGCAATGAAGGCCGCGCTGCGCACCGCGGAACTTGAGCCCGAGCAAGTGGGCTATATCAATGCTCATGGTACCTCGACACCGCTTGGCGATTCGGTAGAAGCATCGGCTATTTGTTCAGTGTTCGGAGACCACCGCACTCGATTGAAGGTTTCTTCGACGAAAAGTTCGATAGGCCACTTATTGGGTGGTGCGGGCAGTGTGGAGGCCATCTTCTCAATCTTAGCCCTTCGGGATCAACAAGTACCGGCAACGCTCAACTTGGACGAGCCTTCAGAGGATTGGGAGCTTGATTTCGTACCCCATGAGTCCAAAAAGTGCGAAATTGATGCGGTGATGAGTAATTCTTTTGGATTTGGCGGCACAAATGCGTCACTGATATTTAAGAAATTCAGTGCTTCTTAAGGGCAGTTTTAGTCATAAATCTAACGATTCTTTTTGAGATACCCCTTTAAAATCTATCGAGTCTGGTTCATATTCTTATCAACCTGATGTCTCCTTTTCGGAATAACCCAAGCCCGCTGCGCGTTATCCTGTGGAGTCCGAACTTTTTAGTGAGTGTTTAATGAGTTCAGAGAAGATTGAAAAGACCGATGAAGAGTGGCGAGAATCCCTGAGCGACGAGCAGTTTCGAGTGACTCGTCAGGCAGGTACAGAGGCGCCGTTTTCGGGTAAGTACAACGTTCATGAAGAGGCGGGTAAATATACCTGTATCTGTTGTAATGCCGTTTTGTTTGAAGACAATCATAAATTCAATTCTGGGTGTGGCTGGCCAAGCTTTTGGGGAGCTGAGAGTGAAGCGGTGGGAACCCGTCCCGACAACAGCCATGGTATGGTGCGAACCGAAATATTTTGTGTGAAATGCGATGCTCACTTGGGCCATGTTTTTGATGATGGCCCGAAGCCAGGTGGTTTGCGTTATTGCGTAAACTCGGTATCGATTAATTTTGAAGCGGATGATGACAAAGCGTAAAGACCCAAGTGATCAGCTCAGTCTGTTTGCTGATGCTGAAATGCCAAAAGCACCGAAGGTTGGGCCCGCATCTGTGGACCCCGAGGATGCGACAAGCGCGGAAGCGCTGCACCCATCGATACGCTTTGGCACTTCTTCATGGAGTTTTCCGGGCTGGGAAGGAATTGTTTACGACCGCAAGACGTCCCAGAAGAATCTCTCGGGGCAGGGTTTGGCGGCTTATGCATCGCATCCGCTCCTGCGAACTGTTGGCATCGATCGCAGTTATTATGCCCCTGTCCCCCTAGATGACTACCGCGACTATGCCAGCCAAGTACCAGACAACTTTCGTTTCTTAGTTAAAGCAGGGCAAACGGTCGTGAGTCCGCGCGAGCCTTATGGACGAGGCATGAACCCTCATTTTCTCAATCCCGAATGGGCAAGAGATTATGTTGTTCGGCCTGCCGCCGAGGGGTTGGGTCAAAAGCTTGGAGTCATTTTATTTCAATTTCCCCCGATGGTGGTGGGGAGCCTGGGAGGTTCCCATAAGTTTGTAGAGCGGCTCGATAAGTTTTTGGGCGCTTTACCCACCGGCGTGCCCTACGCGGTGGAGATACGTAATGCGGAGTTTCTTACCCGTACATACCGAGATGTGCTTAATAAATTTAGGGTCGATCATTGCTACAATGTTCATCCCACGATGCCGAGCTTGGATCGTCAGCTGCGGGTGATGCCACTTGAGAATAATCAGCAATTGGTTGTTCGCTGGATGCTCCGTGAGGGTCTGAGCTTTGAATCGGCCGCGAAGCGTTATGCGCCGTTTAATAAGATCTTGGACCAAGATGTTGACGTACGACAGACTTTGACCGCGATTTTTCAGCGTGCGCTCAAGCTCGGCAAAGGTGGGCTGCTTATCGTCAATAATAAGGCAGAGGGTTCTTCGCCCCTTAGTATTTTCGCCCTCGCCCGTATGTTACGATAATTTCTTAGTCAGGGCGTGACGTTCACCAGTGGTTCGCCATGGCTGGTAGGACCGAATTCTTTTTCAAATCGCTTTGCGAATTGTTTTCGTTCAGTCCATTATGCTGTGGTGCGTTATAATATGTAAGTGCGGGAGAGTGCTATGAAGGAAGATGCAGAAGGTTTTATCAAGTCATTGTTTTTCGGAAATATTCGAGAAGACATGGTCTTCCCGTTTCCGAGGTTAGAGCCCGAAGTGGCTGAAACGGTCGCTATGATGCAAGAAGCGGTTGGTAAGTTTGCCGACGAACACATCGATTCTACGAAATGGGATGAGGATGCGGCAATGCCGCGTGAAATCGTTGATAAAGTAAGCGAACTCGGCCTCATGGGACTGCTGGTCGAAGAACGACATAATGGTTTGGGTCTTCCGATGATGGCTTACGGTCATATCTTTGAAAAATTAGCCACTTACGATAGCGCGCTCACAGTGACCGTCGGGGCGCATCAAAGTATTGGTTACAAAGCGCTGCTTCTTTATGGGAATGAGGAGCAACGCGAGCGTTTTTTACCGCGCCTGGCAACGGGTGAATTGATTGCAGCGTTTTGTCTTACGGAGCCAAGCAGTGGCTCAGATGCTGCATCCATCCAGACCAAAGCAGTGTTGTCCGAAGATGGGAAACATTACACCCTCAACGGAAGCAAGATTTGGATTACCAATGGGGGGATCGCTACTTTCCTTACGGTCTTTGCAAAAGTCGAAGTTGAACACAAAGGTGCGAAGAAAGAGAAGGTCACCTGTTTTGTTCTCGAAATACCATCGGAAGGGGTCACGGTAGGTCCTCCTGAAAAGAAGATGGGAATTAAGGCGTCCTGGACAAATGAAGTTCACCTAGAAAATGTGAAAGTCCCCGTTGAGAATATCGTTGGGGAAGCGGGTAAGGGCTTTAAAGTGGCGATGGGTATTTTAAACCATGGTCGCTTGGGACTTGCTGCGGGTTGTGTTGGTGGTATCAAAAACTGCATCAAAGCGGCCGTAGAACATGCAACAGAACGTCGGCAGTTTCAAAAGAAGCTTATCGAATTTGGTATGATTCAAGATAAAATCGCCCAGATGACCATCGACCTCTACGCAGCCGAGAGTATGGTCTATCTAACCACACACCTCATCGACCGCGGTGATGTCGATTACTACCTGGAGAGCGCGGCGGCGAAAATCTTTGCCACAGAAGCCCTTTGGAATGCCATTGATGAGAATATTCAAATCTGGGGTGGCAACGGATTTATGAAAGAATATCCGTTTGAGATGTGGCTTCGCGATGCTCGAATCTTCCGAATTTTCGAAGGCACCAATGAGGTCTTACGTGCGTTTATTGCTTTGAGTGGCATGCAAGGACCCGGTGAGGAACTCGCAGGTCTTGCGGAAGCCATCAAGCATCCTTTGAAGGGGCTGGGACCAGTTTCTGATTTTGCAATCAAGCGAATCAAGCGCAGCGTCATGGGCGAATCGATTGAGAACGCTCATCCTGCTCTAAAGAAAATGGCCAGCGTCATTGAAGAGGAAACGGTCGAATTTGCAGGTCATGTCGAAAACATTTTGCGTAAGCACGGCAAAAAGATTTTCTTGATGCAATTTGCGCAGAAGCGTCTGGCTAATGTTGCAATCGATCTCTTTGGATTGACCAGTGTTTTAGCGAGAACGACGGCACTCATCGAGGAACGCGGTGTTGAAAAGTGTGTGCTGGAAATGGAACTTGCCGAAGGTTACCTCCAGCAGGCAAAACGCCGAATTCGTGCCAGCCTTTATGAGATGTCGAAGAATGAGGATGAACTTCGTAAGTCGATTGCAGACATGGTTGCCGAGGTGGGTTCCTATCCTGTTAAGCCTATCGGCTTATAAGGCACTTGGCTCGGTTTTTACCGTAGCGCATCCGGTAGGGAACGTAGAGCATGCAAGAGCCTTGCTCGCAGACGTTCTGGCACGTTTGGTACCGTTTCGAATGTGTACTGGCCATGGCTTCACCCGTCTGGGTTGAAACTTGCCGATTGTAAGGATTGGGTAGGTTGTCTTCGCTGGCGGAGTGAATAGACGTGAGTACCCAGCTTGGAGCTCCTTTGCTCCACATCCCGATCTTCTCTTTGATAGCTTGGTGTTGAAATTTTAGAATTTCTTCAGGAGCAGCGCCGTTCATCCAGAATACATGGGCCAAGCCTTTTGACAATAGAGTCTCTCTCAATTTGGGACAGTCTACGAGTATGCGGCCATAGCCTCCACTGCCAAGATGGCGTGTGCATTCCCAAACTTCGCTTTTAGCGTGGGCCGTCGCTTGAAAGGCGACCTCATAGAGTTCGCGGCCTTTCCATTGCCCCCAACTGTGCACGGGTCCATAAGATTCGAGTGTGTTAAAGCCGCGCAGTCTTGCCCGCGTTTTTCGGCCATGCTCACGAAACTCGAATGTGTCGCCGTCGTCCCAGTAGACATCAAGCTCCTTGCCATCGAGCACGAGTGCCGCGTTTTGGCGCGGCTTTTTGAGAGTTGATTGAGCTACCGGGATGGTCTGGCATCCTTCAATTAGAAAGACGAAGACGAGAGCGACAGATAGAGTGAATACTTTGAATTCCATGGACTGATATTGCCTTATTCTGATGTAGGTGCAAGTAGGATGACTCTGCTGATGTATTTAAAGGTCAGATTCTCTTGACGAGTTGGTCTCCTGATCGCTAAGGTTTGCTATCGAGTTGCAGAGATTGTGCCCACAGTCTTTTAAACTTTCCTCGTTAAAAAACATAGTGGAGGCCGATCGGTGCAAACTCTTGTCTTAAGCAATAGGCATATTGCGTCCAATTTTCGACATTCAGTTCTTTTCCTTCTTTTTATCGCTCTCAGTGCGGGTTGCTCTGAGTCGACCCTGGAGGGCGTAGAGAAAGATCCCGATGACCAATCGTCGGAAACAACGCCCGATACCCCGAGCCCCCCAGGTGATGATGGTTCCGGTGACAATGGTAACGAACCCGAGCCAGAGCCAGAGCCAGAAAATATCGCTCCCCAAGCCGATTTGGTCGTAACACCCGTGTCAGGTGTTTTGCCACTTGAGATTCAGTTGGATGCCTCCCTCAGTTCCGATCCTGAAGGCCAAGCGTTGGTGTTTCGATGGGATTATGATGGAGATGGCACGTGGGATACTGATTTTGAATCAGCTGCGGTGGTCAGCCATACCGTTTGGACGGTGGGCGAATCCACGCCGCGGGTTGAAGTTAAAGACCCGCAAGAGCTTACGGACATCGCTTTAGGACAGGTGGTAACCGTCACTGAGCCGGAGCTACCCAGTGAGGAACTCACCGCAAATATCTTGGTGGATGCAAACCGCGATGGTGTTGTAACGCCTGCGGATGAAGCATTTGAGGACGGCTGGAGCGCGCAGGGCGGCGCAATTTTTCCACCTAACCTAGATGACGATGACAACAACGGCACCCGAGATGGCCTTGAACCGGGCCATGATGGTGAGGACGATCTCTTGGATATGGCACCCGTCCTTCTTAGCCAAGTAGGCGGCCTCAATGGTTCCCACCGAGCGGTTTTGGAATTAACGGGCGGCACCGATGTTGATGGGGCAGGATTTATCCGCATCTTTAGAGAAGCGCCCAATGGAGACATCTCGACTCTTATCGAGGCCGGAGAATCCAGCGCAGAGATCTCGGTGGAATGGTTAGCACAGGGCGCTACGAAGCTTTACCTTGAAGGCATTTTGGGACGCTATATTGGCTTTAGCGGAGAAGTGACGCTTACACTGAACTTGTTCGATGGTGACACTTTAATCAGCAGTGACGTTGTTGAGCTCAGAGGCAGCCCGATTATTTTAAGCCACCACATGGCGGCTGCGGAGCGTTTATTTGTACTAGACATTCCCTATCCGGGTGAGGCCGATAACAACATGGCGCTGGTGAGTGCTTTTGAAGAACATCTACCGGACTCAGTTGAGCTTTATAAGATTGGGGGCCAGACCTACGGCTGGGACCGCTGGGCTCAAGACAGTATGCAGACAGGCTTCACGCAATGGCCTGGGGCATCTGGTTTTGAAAGCATGAAGGTCCATATGCAGCTGGAGCGTGATGGCGGCTTGGCGAACTTTCTTCCCAATGAGCTTCTCGATGATGTGGTTGGCTATGTTTATCCGCACGGGACCGGAACTTCATTGAACTCTGGAGGAAACCTAGAAGTGATTCCGGCTCACCGGGTAGGGGGCCAAAACTTTCCTTATGGGAGAATTGTGGTTGGCGGCGGCGAGGCTGGCTCGCTTTATGGTTATGATAATACGCGCAGAATGGCGCAGCGCCAACGAGACTTCTTCGATTCACAAGTGGTGCAAGGACCAACTTTCGAGGTTTCGAGTGAGTGGTTGGCGGTGGGTCATATCGATGAGATTTTTCTCGTGCTCCCCAATAGGAATGCGACGGCAGGGGAGCGGCCGTGGGTCGTTTTGATGGCATCGCCTTCGCTAGCGATTGAGAAGTTGCAAGAGGCTCAAGCGGCTGGGGCAGGGCAAGCGCCCATTTTTGAAGGCCGGGCGAGTTCTGGTGGATGGGGTAATCAGGATTACGAAACCACCACGAGTGATGTGCTCGGGGATGAAGATCTCATGGCTTATCAGGATTTGGCGCAGGCGCGGATCGACGGTGTCCAACAGATTTTAATGGATGAAATAGGGCTTACAGAAGAAGATTTTCGGTACGTGCCAGTTCTTTATGAGTACGAAAACTGGAGCGGTGTGGATGAAGCGATTGCTTATAATCCAGGGATTCAAAACCTTGTGATGGCAGATACGGTTTTGTTTATTCCCGATCCGGAAGGGCCGAACGTAAACGGCGAAGATATCTGGCAAACATCGACACTGGAAGCTCTCTCAGGACTTGGTCTTGAAGCACACTTTGTTGACGTCTTTTTCAGTTACCACACACTCATGGGCGAAGCTCACTGTGGAACAAATTTTGAGCGTGAAGCGGAATCGCTTCGTTGGTGGAATCAGGAGTAGGGCGATGAATATGAAAAAAATGTTAGCAAACGTATGGATGATGCTTCTGTTTTCTCTCTTGAATACATCGGTAGTATTCGCCAAAGACTCAGCAGGTACCTTGATGGATGCCTGGAATAGCGGAGAGGATACGATTTATGCTCACACGCAAAATGACATGTTGTCCGGTGAGTACAACGTGGAGCAGTGGGCTCAGAGTATTCGCGTTGCATCAGATTATGACAGTAAGACTTGGGTAAAGCTGGTTATTGCTGAGGCCACCCTTTTAAAAGAGAAAAGCCCTGATTCAGTCGAACGCCTCTATCAGTTAGAGGGGATTCGCGCTGAGTATTATCTCAAGTGGCGTCGCCCGCAGCCGGCAGTTCTACGTGAACTTAAAAAAATGTCTGAACTCGCTGCATCTATGATGGAACTTTATCACATGGGCTTTAATAGCTATCCATGGTCAGGGCCGGCTTATGAAGGTACTGAACGACTGGCATTGCAAATGGGTTTATTGCACGCGATTGGCGAGTCGGAGCACCCAGCGCGCGTCTTCTTCCTAAGGGATATCGTTGAGTCTCGTTTTAGTTCGCGTGCGGTGCGTTTAAGCGCAGTGGCGGCTCTCGCGAAAACGGGGTCTCCTGAAGCGTTAGAGGTTTTGGTCGCGATGCTGCCCGAGGCCGAAAAGGATGAAGAGCTTCGAGCATGGCTGGCCGGGTCTGTGGGACATATTCGTGTGGCAAGTGCGTGGGGACTGATAGAACGGTTCTTCAGTGATCCTTCTAGGAAAGTTCAGTCTGCAGCAATGGGCAGCACGCGTCTTCTTCTAAGCCGCTGGCACTGGAGTGGAAGAGAGCAGGAGCTTGCATTGCTGCGCAAGCAGGTGACACCGGTATTGGTGGGACTCCTTGAAGTGGGTAAACCTCATACGTCACTGGAAACCATTGGTGAGACGCTGTCTTTGGTTGGAGGAGGTTTTGCCGTGGACTCGCTCAAAAACCGTGTCAGTGATAAAAGTCTCAGCGCAGCGGCTCGCGGCCGCTTGCAGTCTGCTTTGGCGTTGGCTGAAAGAGCCGAACGTCGTCGTCGTTAATTCCAGACTTTCACGTCGGTAATCTTACGCTTTGTGAAACGAGCGTGTTAGATTCTGCCATGGGGCAGTCGGTTCAAGAAATGGTGATGGAGCGTTTCGATTGGCGAAGCGCTGGGATTACACTTGAATCCCTCATGCGTAGTTACGCTTTTAGGCCATCTAAAAACCGGCGTAGATTCGTGGCAGAGGGCGATCACCCAGATGAGCGCATTGTGTTTGTGCCGCCTCGCATCCATCCCATCCTTCCTATCTACGAAACCACTGAAGACTATTTGAGGCATCTTCCTCTGGAACTCAGTGAGCATTTGGTCCTACTCGTGAGATCGGGTCATGCCGCTCTCGGGCTAGGCACCGTGGATGAGCTTCGGGATGTGAAGGTTATACGTAAATACATGATTCGTAAGGGGCAGGGCGTAGCCCAAGAAACGCTCGACTCTAAAAAGAGAGTTAGCAGCGGCGGCTCTCAGCTAAGACGCAGAGAAACCACAAAATTTTTTCAAGAGATATCCAAGGAGTTGCATCTGCGCTCTCGCCAAATCGCTTTATGTCAAAACCTTTTCGTGGCCACACCAGTTCGGCTTTGGCCGCAGGTTTTTAAAACAAAGCCCAAGCCGCCTTTTATATCTGATGACAATCGTGTGGTGAGGCTGGCTCTTGATATTAAGACGCCTAACCGAGAAAGCCTGGAAGCTTTTAATGAGCAATTGGGGTTGGGTTATTGGGCGGTGGAGAGCCCTGCGGGTTGAAGGGGTTACTCGTAATCAGCGCAGTAATCAGCGGTCTCAACATTGTCTAAGTTTAGAGTTGGTTTCCAGTCATCTGAATCAATAATCCGCGCATTGGTTCTGCGGTAAATGACGCCCCATGGGTTTCCATCATTGTCATGGTAGCGGCGAGCAACTTGGGTCACACGTAATTTAAGTGACTTCTCCATTGTCCAGCAAGATTTGCCGAAAGCATCTTCGAGGAGCAGATGACTGGCGAAATAGTCAGTGTCAGGGCTTAAAGATGTGACGACGGTAAACTCGCGGGGACTGCCGTCGGCAATGGCTGATCCGACTTGGAAGATATCCATCGTTCGGTAATCAATGCCTGCAAGCTCCCCAGTGTTCATATTGATTCTGTCTTCCTCGGTGGTAATCGAAAAGACTGGCAATTGGAGTGGGGAATTGATTTCCAACGTGTCGTCTCCAATCTGGAGTGTAACAGGGCCATCCACTTCGTTATTTACAAAAGTGCCAAACCATCCACGAACATCCAGAGAAGTTGTTCGTAGAACACTATAAGCGCCGCTTAGAAAAAAGTCGTCGTCTTCTTCCAAGGGTTTGAGTTGACCCACGGAGAGGTCGCCGCTTTGGAGGTCAATGGCTGGGCCGCTGCTTTCAATAGCTTGCTCTGAAAAGAACGAGCGTGGGTAGCGAAAAGCAATATTGTATGCGCCGTGCCGCAGGGCAACGCGGTCAAGGTCTTCGATGCCAATGCCCGCAGAAGCTAAATCCCCAGAAAAAAGGTAGATTAAGGTTTTACCGGATAGCCCATCTTCTTCCACCAGAAGAAAGTGCTTCATTGGGTAGAGGCCTGTATCGGCAATTTCGCTTTCGGGTAAGGCGTTGTATTGCCCAGAGTGCATCACATCAGTTTGTATACCGCAGCTACTTAGACAGATTGCTATGGGTATGAGAGTCGCTAGATGTCGCCACATTAGAAACCACCTCCGAACATCAAATAAAAACTAAGGGCTCGTTTGCCATCTTCAAGAGGGCATAAACCCTCGGCGTCTTTGTCATCCCCTGAGCAATCGAGAAAGGGCATGATTCTATAAGCGGTGCGAATGGTTGTTCCAAAGTTACCATTGAGCTCACCGGTAAAGTGATTGATTCGTAAATCAAAGCCGATATCACCTAAAATATGTTGGCCGTTGGAGGCCTTATCTTTAAATGGTATCTGCCGGGTGCCGTCTTCGTTATAGCCCCAGATGTTGCCCCAAGAGGTAAATACTTGGCCGTAGATATCTTCGATGAAGAAATTGGCGACGTCTTTACTTATCTTTCTCATAATAGGAAAACGGTACGTCAGGCCAAGGTTGAGCGCGGTTTCGCCGCGTAGAGAAAAGTAACGGTAGCCTACAAAACCCACCGACGTATTAAGTTCTGGGAGAGACATCGAGTAGAGGCGTCCGCCGCCTATGAAGGGCAAGAAGCGCACGTCGCGGCTTATATAGCCCAACTGGAAATCGATCTGCAGGGTATGGTCGAAAAATCCATGAGCCAGTTTGGGAAGTGTAATGTATTCCGTGTAATTGAACTCACCTTTAAAAAACGGTGAATTGCCCAGAGGCAGGGTAGAGTCAAACTCACCAAGCCATGGATTGATATATTCTTGACCAAAGTAGAGTTCCAATTCGAATTTTCGATAGCCTTGCCGATTGATGGTCCGCGGACTGTAGAGTGGGCTGCTTTGGTCTATACCCGCATACTCTATGGTCAGCCCCACGAGGTCGCGTCCAAACCGTGGCTTGAGCCAGGTTGCGGGAAGCTCGCCCGCTCCATAAATCGTTCCGGTATCTCGAATGGTGCTGGCTGAAAATTGGATGTCGTAAAAGAGGTTGAGCGGTAGTTCTGCAAGGGCGCCGGCATAGGCCCAGTGATAGGTGCTGACGCGGTCATAAACCGAGTCGTTGTTGGTCCATGTGTAAAGACTCTTAATCTTTGAGATACCGCCCCATATAGAAAGGTTTACCGGAAGAGTTCGATTCCAATACGATGCATGAAGATTACTGCGGTTTCCGGCGAAAGCACGTACCAACAACCAGTGTTGCTTGAGTTGGTCCTCTACTGTGAACTCGAGGCCGCCCTGTAGGCGCAGTGACTGCGCGCCGGCTCTAGATGTGTCGAACTCCCATGAAATAATGGGGACAAAAGTAGGTGGGACCCATTCTAGAAGTCCGGTGTAAGGCTTGCCATCTTTTGGTGCAGCCTCAATTGTGAGCGGAGGCGTTTGCTCTTTTGGATGCGTGGAACGAAGCGCTTCATTGGCAGCAGCCTGATTGCTCAAGAAGTGCGTTTGCAATCCGGTGCTGTAGAACCTTCCAAACAAGAGACCGGCCGGCGTGTGCACGATATGGTGGTGAGAGGTTATTGCCTGCGTGATGTTGACAGGTTGTTTTTCGTTTTCTTGATAGTAGATATTCATCGAGCCATCTCGGGCCGACACGTAATAGACGCCGTGGTTGGTTGGCTCGGGGTAGAGTTCAAAGGACTCTTCTGTGCTGACGGCTACCTCTTGGCGCGTGGTGAAATCGTAGTAATAGATGTCGTGGTCGTCGCCCATACGCCTTGAGTAATAGAGCCGTTTGCAATCCGGGCTGTAGCGGGGGTTGCGAACTTCATCGAGAGGTCTGGCCGTGAGAGGAAAGGTCATGGCCTCATGCTTGATGCTTATATTCCGGTGGTCGGCTTCATCAAATCCTTCAACAGGGATCAAGGCGAGCTTAAGGCTGGCATCGCCGTCGTTGTAAACGCCGGCTATTTCTTTTCGAGAGGCGCAGGTATCGATGGCCATCAGGCGAGACTCGGAAAGTAGGAGGGTCTCAGCGCCGTCTTCATCCACTGCGAAGATTGAGGCACTCTCAAAGTCTTGACGGTGGAAGCTCGGAATAAGTGAAGGCGAACTTCCTTCATTCTTTAAAATCAAATAGCTATCGTTGGTGCGCGGGCCAAAGCTTTTTGCGGAGCCAATGCGTTTGATGTTGGTGAGTTCGAGCGTTTCTTGATTGAATTCGGCATGATGAACCGCACCGTACCGTTTAAAGAAAAGCTTCCCACGGGAGTATCGAAGCGGCGTTAATCTATAGTGTTTGCCTTCGTATTCTTTTTCGTCGGCGCTGAGCTCTGTATAGCGGGTATTTTGTTTTTCGATACGAAGTGGCTGACCATCGTAGGCGCCGTCTTCGGTGCTCATGCGGTGAGCGGTGTAGCTGGCTTGAGCGCGTGTCCGAAAATCTTTCTCCAGCTCCTCAAAGGGTACGCCGGTTACTTTCTCAAAGACATTTTCAAATACGAAGTAATAACTTTCACCCAGCTCTTTAGCGACCTTATGCACCGTACCTGCACCAAAGCGCTTTTCTAAGTAGATGAGAAAACCAAAGCCTGTGTTGTACCACTTCTCTCCGCCAAAGAATGCCAATTTTGCCATGGGGTAAAAGGTGTCGTCTTCGATGGAGGCTCGCTGGTAGGCTCGGCGATTTTCATCGTAGTCGTCGCGATCTAAGAGCCATGTATCAAATTGAGCAATGCCTTCTTTATACCAGTGCGGGTGGTTGGGCCCGAATAGTGGAAGCTTGAAAGACATTTGTACATGGTCGCCAGCGCGGGACAGCCCATTCATCAGAAAGAGGGGCATTTGGCTGAGCCAGTGGGTTGATACGTTTAACGAAATGATGTGACTGAGTTCGTGGGTGAAAACGCCTTCCAGCCATGGTTTACGGCTTCGGTTGTGGAAGTCGGGAGCGGTAGGGAAGATGGTGATACGCTCTTTGGAATACTCAGCGAATCCATTTGCATAAGAAGTATAGCCGAGAACGGTCACCTTGATTTTATCTTTAGGTTGCCAGCCGTAAAACACATTGAGTCGTTCGAAGGTGTCATCTGCAATTTGTGTTAGGTAGGCCAGCGTATTTTGGCTCTCGGGAGTTGAGTAGAACCGGAAGTGTTTAGTTTCAGTCACCTGCCATTCAAGATGGCCTTGGTTATATTTTCCGTAAGGTGTGGCGTGACCCACAGCTGGGTCCAACACGGCAGTAAGGCTGCAAAGAATAAGCGTGATGATGATAGAATATTTCATTTTCACCACCTCTTTGCTGTGAAGCTGAGACCACCACCTTGGAGGGGCACATCGATTGGAAAAAATGGATTGACGTCGGTTGAGTCGATGAGGGTGCTTCGGTACCAAACCTTGAGTGAGTAGCGCTTTGATAGATTCCAGACCAACGCACCCGTGAGGTATAGGTCTTCTAGGAATTGGACATTGGTGTCCTCTACCGCTGCGCCGCGGATAATTAGCTTTGGTACTTGGGTGACTGTCCAGCCCGGCGTGAGCTCTAAGGTGAGTTGCTTCGTGGGGGATGCGTGAAACCTAGCGTGAATATGATGTTTTTGAAAAGCACTGAGCGCACCGCTTAGCCAGGTTTGGGTGGCCGCTTGGTGGATGAGGTAGCTGGCGGCATTTCCTGGAAAGTAGTGGGCTTGGTATTGGAGGTTCATTCGCAGCGAAGACCAAGAGATATTGGTACCAAGTGTTGCAAATATTGAATTCTGGCCCGTACTCGCCGGAATTTTTGTAGGTAAGATTGTAGAACCGGAATTGTCGTCTAGCGGCAGCGTGGTTCCGATTTCGGTGTAGAAGTTAAAGCTGGATTTTTCCCAGGCCAACCAAGACAGGCTCAAAGTAGGATCTCCAGGGCCAAAGTCTAGATAGTCCCGGGTTTGGCTGGGTAAAATTTGAGTTTCTGATATTTTAACCGGCGAGAATTTTGCGAATACTTTTCGAGCAACCAAGGGCAGTTTGAACTGCAGCGCCAGCTGATTTGTCCAATGAACGTCAAGGGTCATCGAGGTGAGCATTGTTTCTGCGCGAACTTTTTCCAGCCGATTCGCAAATAGAAATACCGGCCTATAAAACCGCGTTCTGGTTTTACTGTGAAGGGATGTTTCGATTTTAAAGGTGTAGGTGGCTGCTACTTTTTCAAATCGATTTTCATAAGGGCTGGCATGCGCCACAGAACTGGCGAGAAGCATACTTACTATCAGTGAAACAATCGGCTTAGTCATAACGGCTGCACCTTACCCGATGATGGGGGTTTCAAAAAGGGTGGGTGGGTATTAGATGACTGAGTTCTTCCCATGGGCCGGTGTCAGGTGGTCTTTCAGAATATAAAAACTCTTGTTCGCCATTGGCGTGGTGACCGTAAACTGCCGCCGATCGGGTGGCGTAGTTAATCTCCGGGATATCCACGCAGAGACCGTGAAAAGAGGGGTCTTTTTTCTGGCCGAGAAGCTTTTGAAGGGCGGTAGCGGTCAGAGATTGGGTTTGTATGAGGTGGTTGACGGTTTCTCCAACCCATTGCTCCCGGTCGGGCGGACCTGCCTCGAAGCTGCTCTCGGTTAGGGTGTGAACCCCTGGCTCCAGAAGTTGATGATGAAAGCTCTGACCATCACTCCAGAGGATTCGGGCCTCATCGCGGTTCGCCACCAGGAGGTGAAAAGCATTGAACATTGTGGGTTTGAAAGCTTGGAGCGCTTCTACTGCTTGTTGAGGGCCGAGTTGTCGGAGGGCCAAGAGGGGAATGTCACCTCGAGAGCGGCGTGTGTCGTCTCTGGGGGCAGCGAATCGATTGGTAATACCGACGAAGAGCCCCGCGTCATTTATTCCTAGCCAGGTTCCTCCAGCTTTCAGGTCTTTGGGCGCTAAAATTCGGCGTTCGCCCTGAAGGCCTTGAGCGGGGCCGGCGGCTGGACGGTCTTTGTTCTCGTCCCGGTTGGCAGCCACCAAAAGCGGTATACCCGGTAGGACGTTGTGGATGAGAATAATGGAGCACATACACTGATATTATTACCGCGGGTTGCTCCGAAGGCCCAGGCTCGATATCCGATAACGGTATAAACACGAGGTGCAATATGTCGTTAAGGATTGGGTTTGATCTAGGTGGGACCAAGATGGAAGCTGTTGTGGTTGATCCACAGATGAAAGAGCTTCATCGGATGCGCAGGCCAACCCCTAAAGAGGACGGTTACGAAGCTGTTGTGGCTGGAATCTGTGGTCTGATTGAAGATCTTGAAAAAGAATGCGGCGAGTCTTGCTATGTAGGCATTGGTACACCCGGCGCCATTTCTCAAGTGACGGGCCGGATGAAAAACAGCAACACGCTTTGCTTAAACGATATGCCTCTTAAAGAGGCCATTGAAGAGCGTCTCGGTAAAACTGTTCGTATGGCGAACGATGCCAATTGTTTCGCACTTTCTGAAGCGATTGATGGGGCGGCAGCGGGTAAGCCCATTGTATTTGGAGTGATCATTGGTACCGGCGTTGGCGGTGGTTTGGTCATCAATGGACGAGTCCGTGAAGGCTTACATGGTATCGCCGGGGAATGGGGGCATAACGTTCTAGATGGCACAGGCCCAAAGTGGTTTGACGGTCAACATGGCCCAGTTGAAGCTTATCTCTGCGGCGGCGGCTTAGCTCTTCTCTATGAGAATAATGGCGGCGAAGCTGGAGCCAACGGTAAAACGGTCATTGAAAAAATGAGGGCGGGTGATACCGCGGCCAATAAAGCATTTGATGAATACATTCGGCGCTTTGGTCAGGCAATTTGCCCACTGCTCCACATTGTTGATCCGGATGCGATTGTGCTTGGTGGCGGACTGTCTAACGTAGATGAGATTTACGAGAGACTCCCTGAGGCGGTGTTGGCTAATATTTTCAACGATGAATTTAAAACTCCGGTCGTTAAAAACAAGTGGGGCGACTCAGGCGGCGTCCGAGGCGCCGCCCTCCTTTGGTCGGTTGAGGATATGAAGGCCTCAGGCAGCTAGGTGCTTCAATAGCGTTTTGGCCTCGCTCACCAATGGTTTCACCCAGTCCTCCCGCATTCTTCCGCGGTTTAGCGCCGCTCTGCTTACCTGACTGGCTTCGAGGGCCAGAGTATGGCCGTTGGGCGTAAGTCGATTAAAGACCATGCGTTCGTCTTCTCCGCTTCTCTCTCTTGTTAGCCAGTCTCGCTTTTCTAACCTTTTAAGAATGGGTGTAACGGTCCCCGCATCTAAATAAAGTTGGTCAGCGATTTGGGTGACGGTTTGTGCCCCAAAGCGGTGGAGATGCCGGATCACCATATACTGTGGATATGTGACTCCGAGTCTATCGAGGTAGGGCCTGTAAGATTGGACGACCAATCGTGCGGCTGCGTAAAGGGCAAAAGAACTCTGGTCGTCGTTGCTGTCTGGTTTTGTATTGTAGATTTGTGTGTTCATGGCAGTTGTAATGCATGCCACATGCCAGAGGTCTCATGATTGAGGCTTAACAATATTAGGGATTTAGCAGGCCTCGTTGGCCTGTCACTGAGTTCAGAAAGCAGCGTGTCCATATATGCGACACGGACAAGTTGCCTTTGCGACAGGCTTAGCTTTTGGCGGCTTCAATCTGGGCAGAAAAATTGAGAGGACCAGAACTCGATGTGTCCGGGGCGTTCTCAACGGATTGCGTTTGACCACGGTTTACAGCGCCCAAGGGCCGTGTGAGCTCAAGTATGGCCGGTAAAATGATGAAGTCGGAAACCAAGGCCATGAATACAGTGAATGCGACGAGACCACCGAAGAGGGCGATGCTTACCATTTTACTTGGAAGAAACATCAAGAAGCCACCGCAAAGAATCAGCGTGGTAAAGAGCATGGCGCGTCCGGAGCTTTGTAGCGTTCTTCTTGAAGCGGTTTCATAGTCGCCGCTTTTTTCAAATTCACGTTTGAATCGTACGAGAAAGTGAATGGTATCATCTACGGCAATACCGATGGCGATACAGGCGATGAGCAAAGTGATGAAGTCGAGGTTTATTTTTAAGAAACCCATAAGTCCCAAGGTCACTAAGATTGGGAGTAGATTGGGAATCATACTTAGAAGCCCCAGCTTAAAGCTCTTCAAGACGGCAATCATCATAATAAAAACCATGATAAAAGCAGCACCATAGCTGTATATTTGTCCCCGGCTCAGGTTTTCAGTCATGCGTACAAAGAGGTGGGATATGCCCGAGTATTGGAGCGTGGCCGTATCACCGAAAAGCTCTTCAAATTTTTCTGCCGCGTCTTCCATCATCAAACTGGCTTGATGAGTTCCTCCGCTTTTTGTTTTCACATCGAGACGAACCATCTGGTAATCGTCCGTAACCATTTTAAAGAGCCCGTCGGGATCGGAGTTTTCGTAAAGCATCAGTTCTTGAGCGATGATGTTTCTATTATCTGGAATACGGTACTCTTCTGGTGCGCCGTCCATCATGACTTGGTTGAGCTCTTTGACCAAGCTGGTCATGCTGACCACTTTAACCACGCTTTCACTTTCGGCGAGATAGTTTTCGAACTCTTCGAGTTTACGCAAAAATTCAGGCTCTTTGGCACCGCCTTCTTTACCGGTATCGATCATACCTTGAAGACTGGCCGTTCCACCGAGGGTTGAGTCAATGTGGCTGGCCGATATCCTAATTTGAGAGTCTTTTTTAAAGCTCTCCATAAAATTACTTTCGATGTTGATGTAGGTTGCTCCCCAGATAGAGAGACCAATCAGTACCGCAGTCGCCGCTGTTATGATTTTGGCTCGCCGTGTGGTGAAAGAGCTTATCGATGCGAGGATGCCCTCAAAGCGGTCGCTGTTTTTGGCTTGTGAGCTTTCCAGGCCCGTATAGCTAAGTACGACCGGTACAAGAAAGACGCTGATGATGTACGCAAAGATTACTCCAACCGCCGCATAGATACCCATGGTTCGAATGGGTGGAATAGGAGCGAGGCTCAAGCTAAGCATACCAGCAGCCGTGGTCAGGCTGGTTAAAAGGCATGGTAAAGAGACCTCAGCCATCGTGTTGAGAATGGCCTCACGTCTGTTGTTTACATGAGTATATTCACGTTGGTATTCGCTAAGAATATGGACAGAATCACTTACGCCAACCACGAGGAGCATCATCGGTAGCATAACGTGAACCACTCCGAGAGGTTGTCCTCCAAAGCCGATTAAACCAAATGTCCAACCGATAGTGAGTGCAACCGTGAGCATGGGGATGACAACACCAGGCCATCTCCTGAAGAGAAAGAGTGTTACGAGCATATTTAGAATCGCTGCCAACACACCAAACAATTGTGATTCCCCAATGGTCAGGGCATCCATTTCAGTGTCGACGATGGGCCCGCCCCCAATGTGAATCGAGGAATCTTTGAAGGGTGCTTGGTTTAGATTTTTTCTAAGTTCGGTGACGATGGCTGTATGGTATTTATCATCGTCCATAACAACACGGACCTCAGCGAGGATACCCACTGCATTCTTGTCGGGAGAAAATAAGAGTCCCTCATAATTTGGATTGGATTCGGCGCGTTCTTGAAAGAGTTGGAGATCTTCCTCGGACTGACCGAGGCCGTCGGCAAGCTCAATGACCTCAATACCTGATGCATCCCCATCGATGAATTTTACGTTGGCGATGTGAACAACCTCTTCGAAGACTTCAGCATCCTTGAAGGTAATGGTGCGCAGCATGCTTTCAATGTCTCGGAGTTGACTGAGAGTCTCCGGGCTGAAGGCTTTACCGCCGGGCGTGTCGAGGAGAAGGTAGATAAACTTGTCGGTTCCGTAGTATTCTTGAAATTTTTCGTACCGCGTAATCGTGGGATCACTGTCTTCAAACCACTGGCTGTTGGAGTTATTGATGGTGATTTGTGGAAATCCGCTGATGAATACACCACTGATAATGGCCAAAGCCGTGAGGGTCAGTAGACGATGTTCCAAAATTTTCGCGGTCATGTTGCGAAAGAATTGTTCCACTGGAGAATCTTGCGTTTTTGGTGCCATGGCTCGGGTCCATATCATCAGTCGCCGAATATCTAGAAGGCGACCTGAAGTTATTGTTTTGTTGCGATGGGGAGGAGGAAACCCACTGCTTTCCTCTTGCCCTTACTGACTTAAGGCTTGGATGTGGAGAATGTGTGGAGCTTACCTACAACTCTGTGATTTTAATCACTTGCGCGAACTTATAAAGGTGATACTGTAAATGTGTTCAGTGCCAGGAGGGACCATGGAACGCATCAGCCAAACACGTATCAAGGGAAGGGGCGCCGTGACCAACCCCGCAGGGCGATTTGAAAAACTACAGACTGTGCCAGTAGATGACGGTTGGTCGACCTGTGATGAGCCGGAGCCGCGGCTGGATACTGTCGTTCGGCCCGAAAAAACTTGCAGGATTATCTCCACAAATGACTCGCCGGATATACCCTTTGGTCGTTCGGTTAACCCGTATAAGGGCTGCGAGCATGGCTGCGTTTATTGCTTCGCGAGGCCGAGCCACAGTTACCTCGGGCTGAGCCCCGGTCTTGATTTTGAGACCCAGATATTTAGCAAGCCGGACGCTGGTGATTTGTTGCGAGAGGCCTTTGAACACCCCTCGTATGTACCAGAAGTGATTGCACTGGGAGCCAATACCGATCCCTACCAGCCCACTGAGAAAAAGCTGTGGATCACACGTGATTTACTCGAGGTATTTTTAGAGTATCGCCACCCAGTCAGCATTATTACGAAGTCCACAACAATACTCCGCGATTCAGATTTACTTGAAGCTTTGGCTAAGCAAGATCTGGTTCATGTTTATTTATCGGTAACCACTTTGGACTCAGAACTTGCACGCCGGATGGAGCCGAGAGCATCTTCTCCTGGTGGAAGATTGAGAGTACTGGGAGTTCTGAGTGAGATTGGTGTATCAACAGGAGTACTGACCTCGCCAATGATACCAGGATTAAATGATTGGGAGATGGAGCGGATTCTTGAAGCCGCCTCCGAAGCTGGCGCAACCCATGCCGGTTATACAATGCTGCGTCTACCCCATGAACTCAAAGGTCTTTTTGAGAGCTGGCTCGATGCCAATTATCCTGAGCGCGCTCAGAAAGTGTTGAATGGCATTCGAGGAATTAGGGGAGGGGCGCTCAATACTGCGGAGTATGATTCAAGGATGCACGGCAGTGGACCTTACGCTGAACTTATTGGGAAAAGGTTTGCCGCTGGAGTTAAGCGCTTTGGCTTGAATAAGACACAACGAAATCTAAGAACTGATTTGTTTGAGCGCCCCGAAAAATCGGGTCACCAGATGTCTTTATTCGCTGGATAAAAAAAAGGTGCGCCGCTTGGCGCACCTTAGAGTTCCTGATTTTTTCTAGACCCGAAGTGTGTTAACCACTTTGACCACCACCACATACGCAGCACATGGCCACAGAGTCGAAGTCATCATCGTCGTAGCCGCCGCACCAGCTTGGGAAGTCGTTGTAGGCCGCACACGCATCGCCATAAGCATCCTCCGCACCGTTGTCGGTGTCGGAGCAAGTTAGTTCGTCGCCACCGTCACCTCCGGTATCGCCGCCGTCACCACCGCCATCTTCCGTACACCACTGGAGGCACACGTTGTAGATTGTGTCGCAGTTGTAGCCGTCTGCACATGGATTATCGGTATCACAAGCAGCGGCATCTGCTGGTGGATCGGAATCTTCAGTGATGCAAAATCCAGCGCCATTGCCAGTACCTGCCGCGGCACATTGCAAGCCATCTGCGCAGGCAGGGTAGTCTGCTGGCTCGCAGGCTCCTCCATCGAAGTTCCATGCTTCGCAGTTAAAATTCACGCCAAAAGTTCCATCATCGCAAAACTCATCGCCTAGCCAAGTTGAGCATCCACCATCGCAAGTGTCTTCTGAGAAACACATACCAGAGCAGTCCTCCATCAGGCCTTGCGCTTCACAGCTGCTCTCATTGTCATCGGCTTCGCAGAGCTGAATACAGGCTCCGAAGTTTTCAGTCAGTGGGACGCACACTGAGTTGGCGTCTTCACAAGGGCTGTCGTCATCGCAAAGGATAGCGTCGTCTGGTGGATCACCTGCTTCAGTCACACAGCCGTTGGAGCCGCCATCGTTGAGCCCCGTTAATGGGCTGCAATAGAGACCTTCTCCGCACTGAGCAAGCTCGCCACCACCGCCGCTGTTTTCTGAGGCGTTAGGATCTGCGCATTCGTAACCGGCTGAGCCACAAGTGTAGGAAGCTTCAGGGTTACATGTTGATTCGCAGCAATCTCCTCCGTCAAATCCGCAGGCATCTGTATTATTAGCCCCGCTATCGCACCAACCATCGCCCAGGTATGAGAGGTTACCTCCGGCAGCCTCACACTCCGCTTGATCGAAGGCGTCGCCGTCACCACCATCACCACCATCACCACCATCACCACCATCACCACCATCACCGCCATCACCACCATCACCGCCATCACCGCCGCTTGTCTCACCACCACCGCAGATACAGCACATGGCCGTGGAGTCGAAGTCATCATCGTCATAGCCACCGCACCAGCTTGGGAAATCGTTGTAGGCCGCGCAAGCATCACCGTAGGAATCCGTAGCACCGTTATCGGTATCTGTACACGTCAATTCATCGCCGCCATCACCGCCATCGCCGCCATCGCCGCCATCACCGCCGTCACCGCCGTCACCACCGTCACCACCGTCACCGCCATCACCATCATCAGTCTGACAGTCACATGGATAGACAGAGGACTCCGCACAACTTGGGTTCGTGTCTGCGCAGCAATCACCGCCATCGAAACCACATGAAGGAATATTATTGGTACCATCACAGTAGCCATCGCCAACCCATCCGAGGTTGCCGCCATTGTTTTCGCACTCACTTAAGTCGACGGGAGGTTGAGCCTCGCCGACAGTAAAGCAAAATTCTCCAGCTGTTGTGTAATCCTGGGTAGCGGCACCTGAACCGGACTCCCAAGAAACGCCTTCGCCATCGTCCACGGTGACCGTGCCCGAAAGACCGCCGTCGCCGTAACTGTCACTTACCATCACGCAGTAAGAACCCGGCGTTAAGCTGTAGATGTATTCCTCGTCGGTGTTACTTGTAATGCCGTAGGTTTCGGTTATCGGGTTGCCTTCAGAGTCTTCAATAAACCAACTGATTTCTGAGCCGTATGTATCCGAACTCACCAAAACCTGAACATTGTTAAACGGCTCACAAACACCCATGTTGCAGAATGCAACATCGCCGCAATCTGATTCTTCTGTGGTGTATTCGCAAGTTCCGTCAACACAGGATCCTGCGGCGAGGTACGATACGAGTGTGTTGCCATCGCAATACGAAGCAGGTGGCTCGAAGCATTCAACACCGGCGCACGGGTCCGCTGCATCAACACATTCACCGTTGGTGCACAGTGCATCCTCACCGCAATCGGTACGACTGGCTTCCTCGAATGAACAGTCTCCTGCATCGCAGGTTCCGCCGGGAGCAAAGCTAACCACTTCATTCCCATCGCAAATATCTGCGGGTGCTTCAGTACAGTCCACACCCACGCATGGGTCGTTCTCGGATGCTCCCGGGTCAAGACATGTAAAGCCCATGACGCCGCAGGTATAGGTTCCGTTTACGCAGGTGGATTCGCAGCAATCGCCTCCGTCAAAACCACAGCCTTCGTTGTTATTACTTGAGTCGCAATAACCATCACCAAGCCATGTTAGGTTGCCACCGCAATCAGGGAATGGATCGTCTTCGATGCATGCTCCGTCGGTACATGTGAACCCTGCGTCGCAAGCTGTGATGGTTTCACCGAAATCGCACACGCCGTCGTAGCAAGCTCCGGTCTCGCCGTAAGTCACCGCGGTGTTTCCATCACAATAGTTTGCAGGGATTTCGTTACATTCAACGCCCGCACAAGGGTCTGCTGCATCAACGCACTCGCCGTTGGTACACAGTGCCTCGTCTCCGCAATCTGTTCTGTACTCAAGGTACTCGCATACACCCTCAAAACACGCTCCGGAAGCATCAAAGCTTAGGACTTCATTGCCATCGCAGCTTGGAGCGGGTGGCTCTTCGCAAGCAACTTCAAAGCATGGGTCGCTGTCGGGGGTGCTTGGGTCGAGGCAGTCAAAGCCAACTTGTCCGCAGGTATATTGAGGGCCGTCCACACATGTTGTTTCACAACAATCTCCGCCGTCCCATCCGCACTCTGAATTGTTGGTGGAGCTATCGCAGAAGCCATCTCCAATCCAGGTGGTGTTACCGCCGCAGTTAGCGAAGGGGTCGTCGTCAACGCATGCACCTGCTTCGCAACTGAAGCCTTCGGCACATTCTTCGATATCGGTTAACCCATAAACGCATTCTCCGGACTCATCGCAATAACCCTGAGGCCCGTAAGTATAAGCGGTGTTACCATCGCAATAAGGCTCGGGCGGCGCTTCGCAAAGTACGCCAACGCAAGGATCAGAGCCGTCTAAGCACACGCCATCCCAGCATGTGTCATCACCGCAATCTGTTGCGGTTTCCATGTAGTAGCAATCACCTTCAATGCATTCACCAGATGACGCCGAATCGATGATGGAGTTGCCATCGCAGCTTGGAGCGGGTGGCTCTTCGCACACAACATCAAAGCAAGGATCTCCCTCTGGTGCGTTCGGGTCAACGCAATCGAAGCTTGTAGCGCCGCAGCTAAAAGAACCGTCTACGCAGGTGCTTTCACAGCAGTCACCACCATCGTAAAAACACTGCTCAGTATTGTTTGTGGAGTCGCAATACCCATCACCAACCCAGGCCACGTTGCCGTCGCAGTCGTCGAGTGGGTCTGTGACATCACTTGCGTCTGCCGCATCACTTGCGTCTGCCGCATCACTTGCGTCTGCCGCATCACTTGCGTCTGCCGCATCACTTGCGTCT